>NZ_JBJJLR010000005.1:0-160946 GCF_046230975.1 Pseudomonas sp. KCJK9058 | reverse complement strand
GGCTGGACGTGTGGCTCAAGGACCTGGATACCCTGCAGGCACTGCCCTGGAAACAGCTTGTACCCGGGCATGGCCCTTTGGCCAGTGATGCGCAGCCGTTCGTGCAGATGCGTGACTACCTGGGCTGGCTCGATGGCCTGATGCGTGATGGCGCGGCGCGCGGTGACGACATGGCCGAGATGATCCGCAGCCCCATTCCCGAACGGTTTGCCGGGATCAGCCTGACGCGTTATGAGCTGATCCGCAGTGTCAGCCACCTGTACCCGCGTTACGAGCGCCAGCAGTTGCAGCGCTTGCCATGACATTTACGGTGCCTGTGAGTCCCTGCGCCGTCCGTGCCGCGCTCTATGGCTGCCCCCGTCCATCACTCAGGCCCCTACCAAGGAACTAGAAAACTCCGCACTGCGGGCAATTGTTGGCAATCGGGTCGGGACCAAGAATTCCCAGCACACCGGGAAATTTTCCCGGGCACAACAAAAAAACCAAAGGTAGCCGTCATGACCCGATCCCCACGTCGCCCCTTGTTCGCCGTGAGCCTGGTGCTCAGCGCCATGCTGCTTGCCGGCGCGGCGCACGCCGCTGTCAGCAATGAAGAAATCCTCCAGGACCCGAAGAACCCGCAGCAGATCGTGACCAATGGCCTGGGCGTCCAGGGCCAGCGCTACAGCCCGCTGGACCTGCTCAACGTCAATAACGTCAAGGAGCTGCGCCCGGTCTGGGCGTTTTCCTTCGGCGGGGAGAAGCAGCGCGGCCAGCAGGCCCAGCCGCTGATCAAGGACGGGGTGATGTACCTGACCGGCTCCTACTCGCGGGTGTTCGCCGTGGACGCCCGCACCGGCAAGAAACTGTGGCAATACGATGCACGTCTGCCGGATGACATCCGCCCTTGCTGCGACGTGATCAACCGCGGCGTCGCACTGTACGGCAACCTGGTGTTCTTCGGCACGCTGGACGCCAAGCTGGTGGCCCTGAACAAGGACACCGGCAAGGTGGTCTGGAGCAAGAAGGTTGCCGACCACAAAGAAGGCTACTCCATCAGTGCCGCGCCGATGATCGTCAATGGCAAGCTGATTACCGGCGTTGCCGGCGGCGAGTTCGGCGTGGTGGGCAAGATCCAGGCGTACAACCCGGAGAACGGCGAGCTGCTGTGGATGCGCCCCACCGTGGAAGGGCACATGGGCTATGTGTACAAGGACGGCAAGGCGATCGAGAACGGTATTTCCGGCGGTGAGGCGGGCAAGACCTGGCCTGGCGACCTGTGGAAGACCGGCGGCGCCGCGCCGTGGCTGGGTGGTTACTACGACCCGGAAACCAACCTGATCCTGTTTGGTACCGGTAACCCGGCCCCGTGGAACTCGCACCTGCGCCCCGGTGACAACCTGTACTCCTCCTCACGCCTGGCGCTGAACCCTGACGACGGCACCATCAAGTGGCACTTCCAGAGCACGCCGCATGACGGCTGGGACTTCGACGGCGTCAACGAGCTGATCTCGTTCAACTACAAGGACGGCGGCAAGGAGGTCAAGGCTGCCGCCACGGCCGACCGCAACGGTTTCTTCTACGTGCTCGATCGCACCAACGGCAAGTTCATCCGCGGCTTCCCCTTCGTTGACAAGATCACCTGGGCCACGGGCCTGGACAAGGACGGCCGGCCGATCTACAACGACGCCAGCCGCCCGGGTGCCCCCGGCAGCGAGGCCAAGGGCAGCTCGGTGTTCGTCGCGCCGGCCTTCCTCGGCGCCAAGAACTGGATGCCGATGGCCTACAACAAGGACACAGGGCTGTTCTACGTGCCGTCCAACGAGTGGGGCATGGACATCTGGAACGAAGGCATCGCCTACAAGAAAGGTGCGGCGTTCCTCGGCGCCGGTTTCACCATCAAGCCGCTCAATGAAGACTACATCGGCGTGCTGCGCGCCATCGACCCGATCAGCGGCAAGGAAGTGTGGCGCCACAAGAACTACGCGCCGCTGTGGGGCGGTGTGCTGACCACCAAGGGCAACCTGGTGTTCACGGGCACGCCAGAGGGCTTCCTGCAGGCATTCAACGCCAAGACCGGCGACAAGGTCTGGGAATTCCAGACCGGCTCAGGCGTGCTTGGCTCGCCCGTCACCTGGGAAATGGACGGCGAGCAATACGTTTCGGTGGTCTCCGGCTGGGGCGGCGCGGTGCCGCTGTGGGGCGGCGAAGTGGCCAAACGGGTCAAGGACTTCAACCAGGGCGGCATGCTCTGGACCTTCAAGTTGCCCAAGCAGTTGCAGCAAACGGCAAGCGCCAAGCCATAACGCCTGCCTACTGCCGCTTGTTGCCGCTGATCGGTGGCAAGCGGCCCTACTACCAAATGACGAGAGCCCCGCTGCCAACGATGCATTCGCCCGGCACGCGGGGCTTCTTACCATCGGTGCATCGCCTGTCGTGGGACAGGCACCGACCCGCAGAGGCTCAGCATGATCTACGCACAACCCGGAACTCCAGGCGCCGTCGTATCCTTCAAACCCCGTTATGGCAACTTCATCGGTGGCGAGTTCGTGCAGCCGTTGGCTGGCCAGTACTTCACCAACAGCTCGCCGGTCAATGGCCAGCCGATTGCCGAATTCCCGCGCTCCACGGCCCAGGACGTCGAGCGCGCCCTGGACGCCGCGCATGCCGCCGCCGAAGCCTGGGGCAAGACCTCGGTGCAAGACCGTGCGCGGGTACTGCTCAAAATTGCCGACCGCATCGAACAGAACCTGGAAGTGCTGGCGGTTACCGAAAGCTGGGACAACGGCAAGGCCATACGCGAAACCTTGAATGCCGACGTGCCGCTGGCAGCGGACCACTTCCGCTATTTTGCCGGTTGCATCCGCGCCCAGGAGGGTGGCGTAGGCGAAATCAACGAAGGTACCGTGGCTTATCACATCCACGAGCCGCTGGGTGTGGTGGGGCAGATCATCCCGTGGAACTTCCCGCTGCTGATGGCCGCCTGGAAGCTCGCCCCGGCCTTGGCCGCTGGCAACTGCGTGGTGCTCAAGCCCGCGGAGCAGACGCCGCTGTCGATTACCGTCTTTGCCGAACTGATCGCCGACCTGTTGCCGGCAGGCGTACTGAACATCGTCCAGGGCTTTGGCCGTGAGGCCGGCGAGGCGCTGGCCACCAGCAAGCGCATTGCCAAGATCGCGTTCACCGGGTCCACCCCGGTGGGCTCGCACATCATGAAGTGCGCGGCCGAGAACATCATCCCGTCCACCGTCGAACTGGGTGGTAAGTCGCCGAACATTTTCTTCGAAGACATCATGCAGGCCGAGCCGGCGTTCATCGAGAAGGCTGCCGAAGGCCTGGTGCTGGCGTTCTTCAACCAGGGCGAGGTGTGCACCTGCCCGTCACGTGCGCTGATCCAGGAGTCGATCTACGAACCGTTCATGGCCGAGGTGATGAAGAAGATCGCCAAGATCACCCGCGGCAACCCGCTGGATACCGAAACCATGGTGGGTGCCCAGGCGTCCGAGCAACAGTACGACAAGATCCTTTCGTACCTGGAGATTGCCCGGGAGGAGGGCGCGCAGCTGCTCACCGGCGGTGGTGCCGAGCGGCTGCAGGGTGACCTGGCCAGCGGTTACTACATTCAGCCAACCCTGCTCAAGGGCAACAACAACATGCGCGTGTTCCAGGAAGAAATCTTCGGGCCAGTGGTGGGCGTGACCACCTTCAAGGACGAAGCCGAAGCGCTGGCGATCGCCAACGACAGTGAATTCGGCCTGGGCGCCGGCCTGTGGACCCGCGACATCAACCGCGCTTACCGCATGGGCCGCGGGATCAAGGCCGGGCGAGTGTGGACCAACTGCTACCACCTGTACCCGGCGCATGCGGCGTTCGGGGGGTACAAGAAGTCCGGTGTTGGCCGTGAGACCCACAAGATGATGCTTGACCATTATCAGCAGACCAAGAACTTGCTGGTGAGCTACGACATCAATCCGCTGGGCTTCTTCTAAACCGCGTCGCGGCCTTCGCGGGCTCGCCCGCCCCCACAGGTTCACCGCTGGTTCCAGAACCGGTGCAGAACCTGTGGGCGCTGGTTTGCCCGCGAAGAGGCCGGCACACGTAACGGCCTACCCGTACCAACGCACCCCGCCAGCTCGTTCCAAAGTAGCATTCGGTCCGGTCCGCCCCCGTGCATTAATGCTTCTACCGGAATCCTCCGGCACAAGAAGAGGACTTGCCCTATGTGGACTAAACCCGCCTATACCGACCTGCGCATTGGCTTCGAAGTGACGATGTATTTCGCCAACCGTTGATGACGGCCCGGCCATCGCCACGGTGGCCGGATCCTCCTGGAGTATGCGCCTGTGAACCTCATCGATCGCCAGCAGGCCCTTGCCTTGGGGCGAGGCTTGCGCCTGGACTGGGAGCCACAGAAGGCTTGCCACGTGCTGTTGTACGCCGGGGGCATCATCGAGCTCAATGCCAGTGCCGGCTGGGTCCTGGCGCTGCTGGACGGCCACAGTACGGTGGCAACGGTCATCGACCGCCTGGCACAACGCTTCCCCGATGTACCGGGGCTCGAAGAGGACGTACTGGCGTTTCTGGAGGTGGCCCGCGCCAAATCCTGGATAGAATGACCGGTAGCCCCGCTTTGGTCTGGTTGCTTTCGTGGTGGGATGCTTTACGCTGGCGGTTATCTTCCAGAACAATAAGAACAGGCTTACCAATGAGCCAGAGTTTCAGCCCCCTTCGCAAGTTCGTATCGCCTGAAATCATCTTTGGTGCCGGCTGCCGGCACAATGTGGCCAATTACGCCAAAACCTTCGGTGCGCGCAAGGTACTGGTGGTCAGCGACCCTGGCGTGATCGCGGCCGGCTGGGTGGCGGATGTGGAGGCCAGCCTGCAGGCCCAGGGTATCGACTACTGCCTGTACACAGCGGTGTCACCCAACCCGCGGGTCGAAGAGGTGATGCTCGGCGCCGAAATCTATCGGCAGAACCACTGTGACGTGATCGTCGCCGTCGGTGGCGGCAGCCCGATGGATTGCGGCAAGGCCATCGGTATCGTGGTTGCCCATGGGCGCAGCATCCTCGAATTCGAAGGCGTGGACATGATCCGCGTGCCCAGCCCGCCGCTGATCCTGATTCCGACCACCGCCGGCACCTCGGCGGACGTGTCGCAGTTCGTGATCATTTCCAACCAGCAGGAACGCATGAAGTTCTCCATCGTCAGCAAGGCGGTGGTGCCGGACGTGTCGCTGATCGACCCGCAGACCACCCTGAGCATGGACCCGTTCCTGTCGGCCTGTACCGGCATCGATGCGTTGGTGCATGCCATCGAGGCCTTCGTGTCTACCGGCCACGGGCCGCTGACCGATCCCCATGCGCTGGAAGCCATGCGCCTGATCAATGGCAACCTGGTGGAGATGATCGCCAACCCCACCGATATTGCACTGCGTGAAAAGATCATGCTCGGCAGCATGCAGGCGGGGCTGGCGTTCTCCAATGCGATCCTAGGCGCAGTGCACGCCATGTCGCACAGCCTGGGCGGCTTCCTCGACTTGCCCCATGGCTTGTGCAACGCGGTGCTGGTGGAGCACGTGGTGGCGTTCAACTACAGCTCGGCGCCGGAGCGTTTCAAAGTGATCGCCGAAGTGTTTGGTATCGACTGCCGCGGTCTCAATCACCGGCAGATCTGCGGTCGGTTGGTAGAGCACCTGATTGCCCTGAAGCGTGCCATCGGCTTCCATGAAACCCTGGGCCTGCACGGGGTGCGCACCGCGGACATTCCGTTCCTGTCGCAACATGCGATGGATGACCCGTGCATCCTCACCAACCCCCGTGCGTCGAGCCAGCGTGATGTCGAGGTCGTTTATGGCGAGGCCCTCTGACGAGCAGCAGCGGGCGTTGGCCGGGCTGCTGGGGCTGGGTGACCACTCGGCGCGCAAAAGCCATTACCCGGAGCTGTCCGCCCGCCTGGACGAACTGGAAGCCGAACGCAACCGTTACAAATGGCTGTTCGAAAACGCCGTGCACGGTATTTTCCAGGCCAGCCTTCAGGACGGCATGCGTGCCGCCAACCCGGCGCTGGCGCGCATGCTCGGCTATGACGACCCGCAATCGGTGCTGTTTTCCCTGACGGACCTGGCCGCCAACCTGTTTGACGGCGGTGCCGAGGAGTTACAGGCCATTACCGCAGTGCTCGCCCGTGAGCACAGCCTGCACGGCTACGAAACCCGTCTGCGGCGCAAGGACGGCAGCCATCTCGATGTGCTCATGAACCTGCTGCTCAAACCCGGCCATGAAGGGCTGGTGGAGGGGTTCGTCGCCGACATCACCGAACGCAAGCTGGCCCAGCAACGCCTGCAACAGCTCAATGACGAACTGGAGCAACGGGTCGCTGCGCGTACCGATGAATTGCTGGAGGCGCGCGATGCTGCTGAAGCTGCCAACCGCAGCAAGGACAAATACCTCGCCGCCGCCAGCCATGACCTGCTGCAACCGCTGAACGCCGCCCGTTTGCTGATCTCGACCTTGCGCGAGCGGCCATTGCCAGAGGCCGAGCATGTGCTGGTGGAGCGGACCCACCAGGCCCTGGAGGGCGCGGAAGACCTGCTGACCGACCTGCTGGACATTTCCCGGCTCGACCAGGCGGCGGTAAAGCCGGATGTGGCCGTGTACCGCCTGGACGAGCTGTTCGCGCCGCTGGTCTCGGAGTTCAGCTCAGTGGCCGATGCGGCGGGCCTGAAGCTGCATGCGCGCATCCCGGACTGTGCCATCAGCACTGACCTGCGACTGATGACCCGTATCCTGCGCAACTTCCTCAGCAACGCCTGCCGCTACACCGACGAAGGCCGGATCTTGCTGGGGGCGAGGCGCCGCGGTGGTCATTTGCGGCTGGAGGTGTGGGATACCGGGCGGGGCATAGCGCAGGATCGGCTGCAGGCCATATTTCTCGAGTTCAACCAGCTGGACGTTGGCCGCGCAGCGGATCGCAAGGGCGTTGGCCTGGGGCTGGCCATCGTCGAGCGGATCGCCAAGATTCTCGGTTACCGGATTGAGGTACGTTCGTGGCCGGGGCGTGGTTCGGTGTTCAGCATCGAGGTCCCGATTGGCGAGCAGCTGCCGCAGGCCGTTTATCAGGCATTGCTGCAGCCAAGTGCCGGCAATCCATTGCCGGGCCGCCGCTTGTTGGTGTTGGATAACGAAGTGAGCATTCTCCAGAGCATGGGGGCTCTGCTTGGGCAGTGGGGCTGCGAGGTGGTCACCGCTACCGATCAGGAGGCGGCTTTGCTGGCGCTGCAGGGGCAGGCACCGGAACTGATCCTGGCGGACTTTCACCTGGACCACGGCGTGGTCGGATGTGAGGTGGTCAGGCACTTGCGCGAACACTTTGCCAGTGCCATTCCTGCCGTGATCATCACCGCAGATCGTAGTGACCAGTGCCGGCGATCATTGCAGAAGCTAGGCGCGCCATTGCTGAACAAACCGGTCAAACCGGGCAAGTTACGGGCGGTGCTGAGCCAGTTACTGGGGTAGGCCTTGATACGGCCCCGCCCAGCGAACGCTGAGACCCGTTGACGCGCTGGCTGACCTGCTGAACAGGTTGAGTCGCTCAATGACTTGCACTGGATGAGTGGGCACATTCCACGAGCCAGTCGATCAACACCTGCAGGCGTTTGGGCATCGGGTCATGGTGCGGGTAGACCAGGTAATAACCATGGTTGGGGGTGTTGACGAACCCACCGAACGGTAGGACCAGTTCACCCTGTGCAATGCGATCCTTGACCAGCTGTTCGCGGCCAATGGCGATGCCTACGTGATTCAGCGCGGCGAGCGTGCACAGGTCGGAGCGATCGAATGTGAGGAATCGGCGCGGGAGGCTGATACCCGCACCTGTGGTGTTGGCCCAGAGCTGCCATTCTGCATCGAATGCAGCGTTGTCCCAGGCCGCTACGTCATGCAAGGCGGTGCAATGATCCAGCGGGTGCAGGTCACCGGTCAATGCATGGGTTTCTGCGTAACGGGGGGAGCACACCGGGGCGATCCGCTCGTCCATCAAGTGGATGCTCTGCAACCCCGGGTGATGGCCATCCGAATAACACAGGACCAGGTCGATCTTGCGGGTGCGGTAATCGATGCTCTCGTTGCCCACCCTGATATCCAGCTGGATATCAGGGTAGCGGGCGGTGAACTGCGCCAGCCGCGGCACCAGCCAGCATTGTGCGACTGACGGGCGCACATACAACGTCAACTGGCCGGCGATTTCGGCGTGAGCACGTTCCTGCACGGCCTCGCTTAACTCATCCATGGTCCGTTGCATGACCGCGAACAGGCGCTCGCCGTCTTCGGTGAGGCTGACCTTGCGCGGCATGCGGTGGAACAGCTTGAGCGCCAGCTCATCCTCCAGGCGATTGATGCGGTGACTCACGGCACTGGCCGTCAGGCACAGCTCATCGGCGGCGCGCGAGAAGCTCAAGTGGCGTGCCGCCACCAGAAAGACATGCAGGCTGCCCAGGTGCGAGCCATTGAGTTTCACGGCGCCGCCGCCGGGCTTTTTCATTGATCAATCCTTCCTGCGCCGTTAGCTGATTGCGGTTACACGTTTGCCTGCAGGCTGCGCCCTTTCGCCAGATAGGCGTTGAATTCATCGTCCGGCACCATGCTGCCACCCGTCCCCCAGACGAGGTGTGTAGCCTGCTGCAGCTGGGTTGGGGTGAAACCCTGGCGAGCCAGGTAATCGCCTGCTTGCAGCACCCGCAGCATACCGGGTACGCCGGCCAGGGCAGAGGGTTCCAGTTTGACCTTGTCCTGCTCATGGGCGATGACCATCAAGCGGTACAGTTCTTCGTCGGTCACGGTGTAGTAACCATCGATCAGGCGCTGCATGGCTTTGCCGACAAACCCTGATGGGCGCCCGACCGCCAGGCCGTCGGCGGCGGTGATGTTGTCGATGCCGAAGTCCTGCACGCTGGTTTCATCGTGCAGGCCGGTATAGACACCCAGCAGCATGCAGGGGGAATGGGTGGGCTCGGCAAAGATGCAGTGCACCGCATCGCCGAATACCAGCTTCAGCCCGAACGCAACACCGCCTGGGCCGCCCCCTACGCCGCACGGCAGGTACACGAACAATGGATGATCTGCGTTAACCTGGATGCCCGCCTGGTCGAATTGCCGCGCCAACCGTTCGGCGGCCACGGCATAGCCGAGAAACAGCTGCGGGGAGTTTTCGTCGTCGACAAAGTAACAGCTGGGGTCGGATGCCGCCTGCTGGCGGCCTTGCTCGACCGCCACGCTGTAGTCGGAGGCGTGTTCGACCACCGTGACGCCGTTGGCCCGCAGCTTGTCCTTCTTCCATTGCCTGGCGTCAGACGACATGTGCACGCTCACCTGGAAGCCCAGCTTGGCGCTCATGATGCCAATCGACAGCCCCAGGTTGCCGGTTGAGCCCACGGCGATCGTGTACTGGCTGAAGAATGCGCGGGCCTGGTCGCTCGCCAGTTTGGTGTAGTCATCCGCTGGCGTGATCAAGCCGGCAGACAGGGCCAGGTCCTCGGCGTGCTTGAGCACCTCATGGATGCCGCCCCGGGCTTTGATCGAGCCGGAGATAGGCAAGTCGCTGTCCGCCTTGAGCCACAGGCTGCCTGCGTTCTGCAGCGATCCCTCCTCGACAAGCAGCTGCCGCAGCTGTGGCAGCGGGGTGATGTGCGACTCGATGACCCCGCCGGCGGCTGCCGTCTCGGGGAACACGGTGGCCAGGTAAGGCGCGAACCGCTGCAGTCGCGCGCTGGTGACTTGCACGTCGGCCGCCGTCAGGCCCACGTCGTGCAGGGCTTCTGCAGCCTTGGCGATGCCAGGGTTGAACCAGCTGGTTGGCTTCAGGGCCACCAGCTCGGCGATGATCGGGTGGCTTTGTTGCCAGGCTTCCAGGGTTTTTCCGTGAATCATGATTTCACCTGTAGTGCGGTATGTGCAGAGTAGATCAGACAATCTTCGAAAGGAGCAGGGTCAGGCACAAGGCGACTACCGAGGCCAGCACTGTAGCGGCAGTGAACTTCTTCAGTGCATCACTCAGGGAAAGGCCCAGGTACTCCTTCACCACCCAGAACGCCGAGTCGGTGATGTGGGTCCAGCCGATGGCGCCGGCGCCGATGGCGATCACCAGGATTTCCCGGTTGTATTCCGGGTGCTGGCCAAGGATTGGCATCACCATGCCGGCCGCGCTGATCATCGCGACGGTGGCCGAGCCGACGGCAAAGTGCATGATCCCGGCGATCAACCAGGCGAGGATGATCGGGTTGAGCTGCGTCTGGTTCAGCACATCGGCCAGTGCCTTGCCGATGCCGCTGCCCACGAGCATGTCATTGAAGGCACCGCCGGCACCGATGATCAGCAGAATGCCGGCCAGGGGAGGGAAACAGCGCTGGGTCAGGTTCAGCAGGTCTGCCATATCCAGGCCGCGGCGCAAGCCCAGTGCCCAGTAGGCGAACACCACCGACAGCGTCAGGGCAATCAGTGGGCTGCCCAGGAAGGCCACCCACTCGTACAGCGCAGAGCCCTTGTCCAGGACCGTGACGGCCAACGTTTTGCCGACCATCAACACCAGTGGCAGCAGTACGGTGGTGAGTGTGATGCCGAACGCGGGCATTGCCTGCTCTTCTGCTTGAGCCACCGTGCGCGCAGACAGGAAGGCCTGCTGGGATTCGCCGGCTTCACGGTTACAGGTGAGGCGAACCCACACCGGGCCCGCGATGATAGCGGTCGGCAGGCCAACGATCAGGCCGTACAGGATGACCGTACCGATATCCGCATTGAGCATGCCGGTGATGGCTGTGGCGGCCGGGTGTGGCGGGAGAATGCAGTGCACCACCATCAGCGAGGTGGCCAGCGGCACGCCGAGGTACAGCATGCTGATGCGGGTTTGCCGTGCAACCACGTAGATCAACGGAATCAGCAGGACGAAGCCGACTTCGAAGAATACCGGGATGCCGGCGATAAAGCCGACGAGCATCATTGCCCACGAGGCATTGCGTTCCCCCAGCCTGTTCAGCAGTGTGGTGGCGATGCGCCTGGCGCCTCCGGATTCCTCCAGCAGTTTGCCGAGGATACTGCCCAGGCCGATGATGCCGGCAAGAAAGCCCAGCGTGCTGCCCATGCCTTTCTCGAATGCCGCCACGATTGCCGTAGGCGCCATGCCGGTGCCGACACCGACCACCAGGCTTGCGGCCATCAAGGCCAGAAACGGGTGTACTTTGAGTTTGCTGATCATGACGACGATCAGGAGTATCGCGGTGCCCAGGACGAGTAATGAGAACGTTGGAGTCATCGTGTGGTTTTCTCTATCGCTGATCGCTTCCGTGCGAGCTTCTTGTTGGTTTGCACCCATTAGATTTCAGCGATTTGATCGACTCAAACGATCACTCCTCACCCCATAGGTGAGCCCATGTCATGCATGGCATGGGGCGGCATTGCGGGAGTCTGGTCGGCGCGGTGGATTGGCACCGGTGTAGCAGCGCACGACATGACAGGCTCGTGACAGGGGGGGAAGGCGCAGGATAACCCACGGAGTTTCGAACATTACACATTGGTTTTACTGAGGTGTTGCCTGTACCGGCCTGTTCGCGGGCTCGCCCGCTCCCACAGGCCATCACCGCCTTCAAGGCTTGCACAGTACCTGTGGGCACGGGCCAGGCCGCGAAAGTGCCTGTCCAGGCACCAGAGGATCTGGACAGTTCGCTTACTCAGCCATAAGGCGGCGCTGGCAGTTCGGCCAGCAGGGTTTTCAAGCCGTCGCTCCACTGCCTGCGAATCTGCTGGTAATAGGCATCGTCGCTGGTAATGCGCTTGCGCGTTATGCTTTCCAGGCTGTTGTTGCGGTACACCAGCAAGTCCAGCGGCATGCCCACCGACAGGTTGCTGCGGATGGTGGAGTCAAACGAAATCAGGCCGCAGCGCAGCGCTTCATCGAGCGGCGTGCGGTAATCCAGGTTGCGGTCGAGTATTGGCCTGCCGTACTTGCTTTCACCCAGCTGCAGAAACGGAGTGTCCGGTGTGGCCTGGAAGAAATTGCCTTGTGCATACACGTTGTAGATGGCCATGGGGCCGCCGGCTATCTGGCCGCCGACGATGAATGAACTGCTAAGGTCGATATCGGCCGTGAGCTTGCTGCGGTCTCTTTTGACCACCTCGCGCAGGGTGTCGGCGACCAGCACCGTTGCATCGTAGAGCGTGGCAACGTTCAGCAGGTGGGGGCCGTTGCCCTGGGTGCGTTGCTGCAGCAGGTTTACCACCGACTGTGAGGTTGCCAGATTGCCAGCGGTCTGCAGCACGATCAGCCGCTCGCCCGGGACGCTGAAGACGAACAACTTGGTGAACGTGGAGATCTGGTCGATGCCGGCGTTGGTGCGTGAGTCGCTGATGAAGACAAGCCCGTCCTCCAGGTGCATGGCGACACAGTAAGTCATGCGGTTTCCCTTGTGTTGCGTGTGGAAGGGTCTTGCCGCACTCGCGCGGCAAGACCGGTCTGACGCCAGCCTGTCACTGGCGATGCACGTGGACGCTGGCCTGCATCGATTCGGCGCCGCCGCCGCGGCGTACGCCCCTGACCGGACAGGCATCGAGGTAGTCCAGGCCCACCGCCAGCTTCAGGTGACGCTCTGGCCGGGTCAGGCGGTTGGTAATGTCGAAGCTGTACCAGGCTTCATCGACCCAGGCTTCGGCCCAGGCGTGGCTGGCCAGGTGTTGTTCGTCCTCGGTGCACAGGTAGCCGGACACATAGCGTGCCGGCACCCCCAGGCTGCGTGCGCAGGCCAGGAAGGCGTGAGTGTGGTCCTGACACACGCCTGCGCCACCGTTGAAGGCTTCGATGGCCGTGGTGCCCACCGACGTGGCCCCAGGGCTGTAGGGCATGTGCTCGGCCAGGCCTTGCATCAGCCCGATCAGTGCTGCCCGGTCGCGGTGACTGCCACAATGCCGGGCGGCGAAAGCAATCAGGGTGTTGTCGGCCAGCGTCAGGTGGCTACCGCGCAGGAACGGCAGGGGAGACTGGCTCTCGGTTTCGTGCTCGCAATCCGGGTCGATCTCGACCTGGCCGTGTGCGGTAAGCGCCAGATGGCCATGGGGTTTGTCCAGTGTCAGCACATGCAGGATGTTGCCGTAAGGGTCGATCTGGCCCTTGACCTTGCAGGGCAGGTCCAGTTGCCATTGATTGATACGCTGGCGTTCGCTGCTGCGCGGCGTCAGGCGCAGGAACTGGATACTGTTGCACACGTCGCTGGCGTAGCTATAGGTTGTGTCGTGGCGAATGGACAGTTTCATACAACCTCCAGGTAGGAGTGATGGACGGCCTGGCCCAGTTGGTTGATGCGGCCGATGAAGTCGCTTAGCCAGGGGTGCAACCCTGCATCAAGGATTTCGTCGATGGCGGTGTAGCGCAGGCGCGCGTTCAGTTCGGCGGCCATGCGCTGGGCGGCACGCCCGGTACTGCCCGGCAGGCCCGCCAGGATCAGGTCCAGTTCCTCGATGCAGGCATGCAGCGAGCGCGGCACGTCCACCCGCAACAGCAGCAGCTCGGACACCGGCCGGGCACTGGGCGCGGCGCGATAGAGCTCGTTGAAGGCCTCATACGAGGTCAGCGCGCGCAGCAGGGCGCTCCATTGGTAATAACCGCGGGCGGAGTCGTCGCTGACCTCTTCGGAGGCCTCGCCGAACATTTCATAGCGCGAATCGAGCAGGCGCAGGGTGTTGTCCGCCCGCTCCAGGAAGGTCCCCAGGCGAATGAAGCTGTAGGCATCGTTGCGCATGATGGTGCCGGAGGTCGCACCGCGGAACAGGTGCGACCGTTCCTTTACCCAGTCGCAGAACTGGCTGATGCCATAGCGACCCAGGCCGTTGCTGGCAATGTTGCGCATTTCGATCCAGGTGGCGTTGATGTTCTCCCACATGTCGGCGGTGATACGGCCGCGCACTGCATGGGCATTGGTCCTGGCGGCCTGCAGGCAGCAATAGATGCTGCTGGGGTTGGTGGCGTCGAGGGCGAAGAAGTGCAGCATGCGCTCGGTGTCGAGTTCATTGTGCCGACGCAGGTAGTCGTCCAGCATGCCCGAGGCCATCAGCGACATTGCCAGTTCGGCATGGCCGTCGCTGCGCCCGGCCTGGGGCATCAGCGACAGCGAGTAGCTGACCTCGAGCATGCGCGCGAGGTTTTCTGCACGCTCCAGGTAGCGGGACATCCAGTACAGGTCGGAAGCGGTTCGCGAAAGCATGGCTCAGTCCTCCACCACCCAGGTGTCCTTGGTACCGCCGCCTTGCGACGAGTTGACCACCAGCGAGCCTTCCTTGAGCGCCACGCGCGTCAGGCCACCGGGCACCAGGCGGGTTTCACTGCCCGACAACACGAACGGGCGCAGGTCGATGTGACGCGGTGCGATGCCGCTGTCGACGAAGGTCGGGCAGGTTGACAGGCACAGCGTCGGTTGAGCGATATAGGCGTGCGGGCGGGCTTTGATGCGCGCGCGGAAGTCCTCGATCTGGGCTTTGGTCGAGGCGGGCCCGACCAACATGCCATAGCCGCCGGAACCTTGGGTTTCCTTGACCACCAGTTCGGGCAGGTGGGCCAGTACATGGGACAGGTCCGCCGGCTTGCGGCACTGCCAGGTCGGCACGTTGTTCAGGATCGGTTCTTCGCTCAGGTAAAAGCGGATCATGTCGTCGACAAAGGGGTAGATGGATTTGTCATCGGCCACGCCAGTGCCGACGGCGTTGGCCAGTACCACATTGCCGGCGCGGTAAACCGAGATCAGCCCCGGCACGCCCAGCATCGAGTCAGGGTTGAAGGACAGCGGGTCGAGGTAGTCGTCGTCCAGGCGACGATAGATCACGTCCACCTGGTGGGGGCCGGCCGTGGTGCGCATGTACACATGCTCATCACGTACGAACAGGTCGGCGCCTTCGACCAGCTCGATGCCCATTTCCCGGGCCAGGAAAGCATGCTCGAAATAGGCGCTGTTGAAACGGCCGGGCGTGAGCAGCACCGCGGTAGGGTTGTCCAATGGGCTGGCGCTCTTGAGCGTGTCCAGCAGCAGGTTGGGGTAGTGATCGATGGGCGCGATGCGCTGGGCGGCAAACAGTTCGGGGAACAGGCGCATCATCATCTTGCGGTCTTCGAGCATGTAGCTGACGCCGCTGGGGGTACGCAGGTTGTCTTCCAGCACGAAGTAGCTGCCATCGCCGTCACGTACCAGGTCGACACCGGCAATATGCGCATACAGCCCACGGTGAAGGTCCAGGCCCTGCATGGCGATCTGGTAGCCCTCGTTGGCCAGCACTTGCTCTGGCGGGATGATGCCGGCCTTGAGAATGCGCTGGTCGTGGTAGATGTCCTGCAGGAACAGGTTCAGCGCCTGTACCCGTTGAATGCAGCCACGCTCGACCGTGCGCCATTCGCTGGCGCGGATGCTGCGCGGGATGATATCGAAGGGGATCAGGCGCTCGGTATCCTGCTTGTCGCCGTACAAGGTGAAGGTGATGCCAGCGCGGTGAAACAGCAGGTCGGCCTCGCGTCGGCGCTGTTCCAGCAACTCCAGCGGGGTGTTGGCCAGCCAGCGGGCGAACTCCTGGTAATGCGGGCGGCAAGTGCCGTTCGCTTCGTACATTTCATTGAAAAAAGCCCGGGACATACCCACTCCTTGCCGCCGTTGCCGGCAGCTTCATTGCGGTTCATCTGCGTCTTTCAGGGTGCTGCCTTGCTGGGGTAAGTGGGAGCTGTGTCTCGCGTTAACCTCGGTTTCGGTAGATTGCCTGTGCGTTGAGTACAACCAGTCTTTGCAATAAAAGTGCCGCATACCCCTGGCGGTTCTGGCGATGCAGGAAATGTGAGGGGCACACCCGATGTGTGCTGCCTGGCCGCAAGGGCCGGCGCATCAAAAAAGGGCGCTTTTGATCCGGGCGCGGGTTTTGAACCGAAATGGGGCGCAAGCCGGTGCCCGGCGGCAGAAAAAGGGAATAGTCCGGGTGCATGACTTGGGGGGAAGGGGGCATGCATCGAGTGCCGCGCGGGCGGCACCCGATTGAACACACGCTGAATATCGCCAGGCGAGCGCCTTCAGGCCCTCAGAGGCAGGCGTAGACCACCAGCTCCACCAGCATTTCTTCCCGGGCGAGGCCCGCCACCACGACGGCCGCGCGGTTGGGGTAGGGTGCCTGGAAATACTCGGCGTACACGGCATTTACAGTTGCCAGATAGCGGCGGTCGGTCACGTAGATCAGTACCTGAGTCACGGCATCCAGCGAGCTGCCAGCGGCTTCCAGGGTGTGGCGCAGGTTGTCCAGTGTCTGGCGGGCCTGGGCCTCGATGCCGCCGGCAACCACCTGGCCCTGCGTATCGATTGGGATCTGGGCCGTGTACAACGTACCGTTGCCGACGACCGCCCATTCCAGTGGCGCCCTGGAGGCGAACAGCTCGGTCTTTATTGCATGCTTCATGGGTTGTTTCCTCAGTGGCAAGGGTGTTCAGTCGGCGTCGCTGCCGCCGCCTGCACCGTGGCGGCGTGAGGCTTCGGTGCTCTCGACAAGGATGTGTTCGGCCAGCTGCCTGAGCCTTTGCCAGGTATGTTCGTTGACGGTAAAACCTTGCTGCAGTGTGCGCTGCGGGTCGCTTACTGCCTGGGCGGTCTGGCCTGCTCGGGTGAACAGCACCGTTACGTCTTGCGCGGCCGCTTCAATGGCCTGGGGCCGGGTTTCACTGCTCAGTTCCGGGCGCGGCATGCCGGCGGTAAAATCGGCCAGGTGGCATTGGCGGGCGTCCTCCCAGCGTGCTTGCACGTGCAGCCCCTGCACCGCTGCCCGGCTCAGGTAGCCCAGCAACAGCAAACGGTTGTGGCAGTGGCGTATGCGCAGTTCAGCCTGACCACAGCGCATGGCCTTGGCTGCCGCCAGTTCCACCACCGTGGCGGCGCAGCGCAACACGCTCTGGCCCTTGGCGTCGATCACCAGCAGGGCGTTATCCTCATGGCACAAGGCGTATGGCCGTGCAGCTTCGGCTTGCAGATAACGCAACGCCTTTTCCAGTGCCCCCACGCCATCGAGCCCCTGCAGTTGCAACCAGCCCACGAGTTCGGCGGCATCCTCGCAGTCGCCCGGGGCGAAGCCCATGCCTTCGAATGCCTTGCGGCACATCACCTGTATTTCGTTAAGCGATACGCGCATGGTCAAAGCTCCCTTTGCGGCATGACTGCGAAATTCCAGTCGTCTGCGAACGGCTGACCGATGTCGCTGACCAGCGGCGCGCCCTGGAACAGCGTGATACGCACCCAGCGGCTTGACTTGGGGTCGAATTTCCCCGCGCCGAAAAATGCCAGTTTGCAGCGCAGCAGGTGAATCGGCAGCATGTCCCGGGCCAGCAGATTGGCACGGATTTCACCGAAGTTTGTTTTTGCCATGCCTTGCAGGCGGCGTACCGCGCCCTTGAACATCGGTTGGGCGATCAGGAAGTGAGCGGTCAGCGCCTGAGGCTGCCGTTGCAGGTGCTCCAGCAGCGCGCCATGGCACTGCTGGATATTGCGGGCAATACCCAGCTGCATTTCTTTTTCGGCCCCTGGCTCCTCTGCGCGAATGCCCAGGCGCGGCTCTTCTTTTTCAGCTGAGCGGTACCAGAAGAAGTGCTCCGCATCGGCAGCACTGAAGTCGTAGCGCAACGCCCAGCCATACTGCTGCTCGATGAGCTGGCGCAGTTGCCCAAGGGGCATCTGGGCGTCCAGCTGCCAGCTTTCGTTGACCCCCATGTGCTCGGCCAGGGGCGTGACCTGCTCGGGGTACAGCTCCAGCAGCAGGCTGACCAGAAGCTCCTGGCAGCCCACCCCCGTGTGTAATTGCGCCCAGGCCAGCAGGCGCGGCCAAAGGCCCGCGCCGTCGGCTTGCGTGCCAAGCCAGGTGGCCAGTAAAGCAAGCTCGGCCAAGGTTTGCAGGTTCTGCTCATGCTGGCGCTGGTCTTCGGTCCGGGATTGGCTCAGGTGCAACTGGGCGCGCGCCAGCAATTGCTGCAGGCGTGCCAATTGATCGGGCTCCGCCGACTGCGCCAGCACCAGGGCCAGGGCCGTTTCCCGCGTACTGATCCAGTGCTCCACCAGTTGAGGGTGGTTGATCAGAAAAGGGGCCATTCCCAGCCCGGTCGCGTTGCCGACCCCCAGGTAGCGTTGTAGCGCCGGGGCCAGTTGCACTGCCCGCTGCGGGGCGAGTGCCCGGGCCATGTGGTTGATCTGCTCGATGCTGAAGTGTCGCAGCAGGTAGACGGTGAACATCTGCGCGCTGAACGGCTGGTTGAAGTCCAGGTTATCTTGCAGGCAACCAAAATCGGCGATGCCGAACTTGCCGTTACCGTAAACCGCTGTGGTGCGATACAGGTAGCCGACTTCAGCCAGTTGCTGTGGATCGGGCTGGCGTCCTTCTGCCAGCGCCGCCAGAAACCGGTCGAAATTGCGCAAGCTACGGTTGGCCCGCGACAACACCAGCACGCGTGCATCGAAGCGACCGGCTTCCTGCAGCGGCACGTTGCGTTGCAGGTCGGCCAGTTGTGCCGAGTCGACATCGCCGGCCACCAGCACGAAGCTGACGTCCCACTGGTCGGCGATGACCCGATCGCTGCGCTTTTCCGGCGGCAGGTAGGCCGAGAAGATCACGCAGTGGTAATGGCCGTTTGGCGTTTCGATGCGGTAGATCGCAGTGCCGAAGCCTTGGCCATCGAGGTCGAAACAGCTGCGCCGGATTTGCCAGCGCTGCTGCATCATCCGCCGCATGCTGCTGCGCACGAAGCTTAGCGGGCTCTGGAAGTGGCTACCCAGCCGGGCCAGGTCCATGACTTGGCTGGCAGGGCGCAACGCGGGTATTGCAGGCACGCTGTTGGGCATTGTTGTTGTACCTGGATGGATCATGTTCAGACGCCTTGTTCACGGGCCATGTGTCGAGCGATGCGCACGGCATCCCACAGGGCTGGCAGGATCACCAGCGACACCGGCACCGCGGTGATGACAATGAAGGATTGCAGGGCCGTCACACCGCCTGCGCCAATGGTGATCAGTACCACCGCCGCCAGGCCCATGCCGATTGCCCAGAAACCGCGCAACCACTTCTTCGGTTTATCGTCGCTGGACATCGCCAGCGCCACGGTGAAGGCCATGGCGTCGCCATTGGTGGCCACCGAGATGAAACTCAGGAACAGGAACAGCGCGCTGACAAGGCCACCCAGTGGCAGGTTCTGCGTCACTCCCAGCAGCAGGTCTTCAGGCTTGGCGCCATGGGCGGTGACGCTGCCTGGCGCTTGCAGCTCCAGGCCGATCCCGGTACCGCCTACCACGGTGAACCAGAACATGGTCACCAGCGGTGCGATGATCGACAGCGTCATGATGATCTCGCGGATGGTGCGGCCCCGCGAGATCCGCGCGACGTACAGGGCCACCATGGGCGCGTAGCCGATGAACCAGCCCCAGTAGAACACCGTCCACCAGTCCAGCCATTTGGGGTCGGCGCGGAACATCGTCAGGGGGATGAAGTGCTCCACGTGCAGGGCAAAGGCCGCCGGGAAACCGCCGAGGATGAACAGCGTCGGTCCGAATACCACCATGAACAGGGCCAGGCCGATCATCAACCAGACGTTGATCTCGCTGACAAAGCGGATGCCTTTGAGGCCCACCAGGCACGAGACGGTGTACATCGCGGTCACCAGGACAATGGTCAGCGACTGGGTGACGATAGTGTTGGGCAGCCCCCACACGGCGTGCATGGCGCTGCTGATCTGCAGGCCAAGGAAACCGATCGGACCGATGGTGCCGGCCACTACCGCGATGATCGAGGCAGCGTCGGCCAAGGTGCCGATCGGGCCCTTGAGCGCTCGCTGGCCGAACAGGGGGTAAAGCAGGGTGCGCGGCGCCAGCGGAAGGCCTTTATCGTAATGCAGGTGCATCAGCACGATCGCCAGCAGGCTGCCCAGCACGGCCCAGGCCAGGAAGCCCCAGTGCACGAACGATTGCGCCAGTGCCGCGGTGGCCGCCGCTTCGCTGTGCGGTTGCAGGCCGGCGAAGAAGGGCGGTGGGCTGGCAAAGTGCATCAAGGGTTCGGCAGCGGCCCAGAAGGCGCCACCACCTGCCAGCAGGGCGCACATGATCACGGCGATCCAGTTGAAGGTGCTGACGTCCGGGCGCTGGGTGACCCCGCCCAGGCGTACACGCCCGCACCTGGAAAAACCGATGAACAGGCTGACGGCGAAGGTTGCCAGCATCAGCACTTGCCAATAGAGGCCAAAGGCCTTTGTCGACCAGGCGAACAGGGTATTGACCAGCGCCGACACGGTGTCGATGTCGATCAGCGCCGCCAGCAGGAAGGCGCCTAGGAATCCGCCGCTGATCAGGAACAACGGCCAGTCGATATCGCGTGCCATAGGCAGGCCCATGGCCTGGCCGTCGGCCTGCAAGGTGGTTGGGTTTTTCATGAAACCTCCGGAACCTGCGATTCTTTTTATTGTTGATGCTGTCCGTGCAAGGGGTTCAGGCCTGTGCCGTGGTAGCGGTCTCCAGCAAGCGCAACCAGTTCAGCCCCATGATGTTGCCCACGTCGTGCTCGGCAAAGCCGCGGGCGCGCAGGCCCTGGGCAATGTTGCGGAAGTCGCGGCTGTCGCGGAACCACTGCAAGGGCGCCGGCCAGTTGGCGTTGTCCCTGGAGCCTTCGCCGTAGTCCTTGTCCTTGCTCCAGCGGCCGTTGCGCATCCATTCCAGCACAGACAAGGGTTGCGCCTGGCACAGGTCGGTGCCGATGCCGATGTGCTCCACACCCATCAGGTCGGCGGTGCGCGCGACCATGTCGCAGAAACTTTCCAGGCTACAGTCCGAGGCACCCTTGAGGTGGAACGGGTAGGTGCTGAAGCCCAGCAGCCCGCCGGACTCTGCGATCCCGCGTAGCACCGCATCGGATTTGTTGCGCTTGGCGGCGTGGAAGCTGGCAGGGTTGGCGTGGGAGATGATCACCGGTCGGCTGGACAGTTCGATGGCCTCAAGCGTGCTTCGCTCGGCGCTGTGAGACATGTCGATGAGCATGCCGACGCGGTTCATTTCGGCGATCACCTGGCGGCCGAAGCGGCTGATGCCGTTGTCCTCGCGCTCATAGCAACCGCTGGCCAGCAGGCTTTGGTTGTTGTAGGTCAGCTGCATGACGAACACCCCGAGCTGGCGGAAAACCTCCACCAGGGCAATGTCGTCCTCGATCGGCGAGCAGTTCTGGAAGCCGAAGAAGATACCCACCCGGCCCTCCTCGTGGGCCAGGCGGATGTCGCTGGCCGTGCGCACCGGGCGGATCAGCTCGGGCCATGTCTCGAAGCGGCGGTTCCACTCGCCCAGGCGCGACAGGGTTTCGCGGGCGTTTTCGTGGTAGGCGATGGTGGCGTGCACTGCGCTCAGGCCACCGGCCTGCATCTGCTGGAATATTTCCTGGCTCCAGTTGGAGTACTGCAGGCCGTCGATCATCAAAAGGTCGTGCATGGCATGTATTCCTTCAGGGCCGCAGGTAGGTGGTCTTGACCACGGTGTAGAAGTCGCGAGCGTATTGCCCCTGTTCCCGGGGGCCGAAACTCGAGGCTTTGCGGCCCCCGAATGGCACGTGGTAGTCGGTCCCGGCGGTGGGCAGATTGACCATCACGCAGCCGGTCTGGGCGCGGCGCTTGAAGTGGCTGGCGTGGCGCAGCGACTGGGTGATGATCCCGGCTGTGAGGCCGTACTCGGTATCATTGAGCGTGGCCAGCGCCTCTTCAAAATCGCGCACGCGGATCACGCAGGCGATGGGGCCGAACACTTCCTCGCGGTTGATGCGCATGTCGTTGCGGCTGTTGATGAACAAGGCCGGGCGCATGTAGTAGCCATCGGAGGCCAATTGCAGGCGCTCGCCGCCTTCTATCAGGGTGGCGCCTTCGGCCTGGGCCAGTTGCAGGTAGGCCAGGTTCTGTTCCAGCTGGCGCGCGTCAGCTACCGGGCCGATCTGGACGCCAGCCTCCAGTGCATGGCCGACCTTGAGCTGGCGCATGCGCAGGCGCAGCGCCTCGACGAAGCGGTCGTGGATGCCGTCGCAGACGATCAGCCGTGATGACGCAGTGCATTTCTGCCCAGTGCCAAAGAAGGCCCCGTTGAGCGCGCATTCCACGGCCAGTTCGAGGTCGGCGTCGTCCATGACCACCAGGGCATTCTTGCTACCCATTTCCAGCTGGCAGCGCACCAGGTTACCGGCGGTGGCCACCGCTACGCGTCGGCCCGTCTGCAGAGAACCGGTGAACGTCAGGGCATCGATCTCGGCGGACTCGATCAGGGCCTCGCCGACGTCGGCACCGCTGCCCATCACCAGGTTGAAGGTACCGCTGGGCAGGCCCTGACGGCTGATGATCTCGGTGAGCGCCCAGGCACTGGCCGGCACCAGGTTGGCCGGCTTGAACACCACGGCGTTGCCGAAGGCCAAGGCCGGGGCGATTTTCCAGGCGGCGGTGGCCATGGGGAAGTTCCATGGGGTAATGATGCCCACCACACCCACCGGTTCGCGATGCACTTCGATGTCCACCCCTGGGCGCACCGAGGCGGCAGTCTCGCCCATCTGGCGCAGCACTTCGGCGGCGTAGTAATGGAAGAACTGGCCACTGCGGTTGACCTCGCCGATGCCTTCGGCCAAGGGTTTGCCTTCTTCTCGCGACAGCAGTTCGCCGAGTTCTTCCTTGCGGGCGATCAGCTCGTCGCCGATGGCCATCAGCACTTGCTGGCGGCTTTCCAGTCCACTGGCGGCCCACAGGGGTTGAGCGGCGCGGGCGGCCTGAATGGCCTGGCGGGCCTGTCCGGCGCTGGCCTGATGGTACTGGCCGATCAGGTCGCCAGTGTCCGAGGGGCTGTAGTTGCCCAAAGTGGCGTGGCCTTCACACCACTGGCCATCGATGTAGTTGTTGTAGGTCTTGTGTGACATGGATGAACGCCTCCGTTTGCATGGCATTCATCATGCGAGCAATATGCAGCAAATAAAAATTAATAAAAAAAATGCTTTGATAAGGAATGCTAACCATGTTGCCCGAGCTGAAAATCGCGCAGTTGCGTTACTTCGTACTGGTCGCCGAACACAAGAGTTTCCACGCGGCCGCCCGCCAGGCCTTTCGCACCCAGCCTGCGATATCCCTGGCCCTGCGTGAACTGGAGCAGAAGCTGGGGCAGGCACTGGTCGAAAAGGGCGGTGGCCGGGTAGAGCTGACGCCATATGGCGAGCATTGCCTCCCGTTGTTTCGTGGCTTGATCGAGCACCATGACCGTATTGCGCGTGAAGCCATGCTGTTTGCCCGGCATGAAATCGGCCAGGTCAGCATCGCCACCGTGCCTTCTGTGGCCAGCCGAATGCTGCCAGGGCCGCTGGCCCGCTTTGTGGCCGCGCACCCCAATGTGCAGGTCAGCATTCAGGACGGCACGGCCGAACGTGTGCAGCAGTTGCTCGCTCAAGGGCAAGTGGATTTCGGCATCAGCAGCCTGTGGGTGGACGATGACCAGCTCGAATTCGCCCCCATCGTGAATGATCAGGTTGGCGTGGTGTGCCGCAGCGACCACCCGCTGGTGCAGGCGGGGGGGCAGCTGCATTGGGCGCAGTTGCTGGGCGTGCCGATGATCCGCAACGGTACCTCGCAATTACTGGCGGGTACCGAGGCCGAGGGTTTGCTGGCCGATAGCCGGCTGTTCATTTCCAACATGATTTCGTTGATCGCCATGCTGGAGGAGGGGGTAGGGATCAGTACCTTGCCGTACCTCGCTTTTCCGCAGGAGAACGAAAAACTGGCGTTCGTGCCCCTTGTCGAGCCCAAGGTAGAACGGCACATCGGCATGCTCACCCGCAAAGGGCGCAGCTTGTCACCTGTGGCGGGGGCACTGATGGCGTTTCTGCAAGTGCAGTTGGCGAAGGCTAGCTGATTCGTTGGCCGTAGGGGCATGGCGCGCCATGGCCGGCACTGAGGTTCGCAAACGCACGCCCGGCTTTCAGAGAACCGGGCCTGAAGGCACGCTGACACCTGCCAGCGTGGTGAACGAAATATCCTTGGCCGTCAGCAGAAAATCACGCACGTACGGCACCTCCAGCATGTCACTGCGCAGTGCCGCATAGAGGTTTGCCTGCAGGCCGTGTTCGCCAAGGCGCTTGGCGGTTACATAGCCGCGCGAACTGTATTCGTGCACGGCCCAGTTGGGCAGGCAGCAGACGCCGCGCCCGGACGCAACCAGTTGCATCATCATCACGGTAAGTTCTGAGGTGCGGACCTGTGCGGGCTCGACGTCGGCGGGGTCGAGGAAGCGGGTGAAGATGTCCAGGCGGGTGCGTTCGATCGGGTAGGTGATCAGTGTCTGGCTGGCGATATCGGCGGGCTCCAGGTACGGCTTGTGGCGCATGGCGTGGTGGTTGTCGATGGCCAGCAGCGCCTCGTAGCTGAACAGAGGCACGTAGCTGATACCCGGCAATGTCACCGGGTCGGAGGTGACCACCAGGTCCAGGTCGCCGCGCTCCAGGGCTGGCAGTGGCGCGAAGGAAAAACCGGAGGCGAGGTCCAGTTCCACCTCAGGCCAGGCGCCGCGGAACTCATCCACTGAAGGCATCAGCCACTGGTAGCAGCTGTGGCACTCGATGGCGATGTGCAACCGTCCGGCGCAGCCCCCGGCCAGCTTGCCCAGGTCCCGTTCGGTACTGCGGATCTGAGGCAGCACCTGATCGGCCAGCTGCAGCAGCTTCAGCCCGGCGCTGGTGAAGCGCACCGGCCTGGATTTGCGCACGAACAGTGGCATGCCGATGCGCTCTTCCATATCGCGGAACTGGTGCGACAGGGCTGATTGTGTCAGGTGCAGGCGCTCGGCGGCCTCGTGCAGGCTGTCGGTTTCACGCAGCGCGTGGAGGGTTCGCAGGTGGCGTAAATCGATCATGAGTAAAATGGCGGATCAACGCAGTAATGGCGGATTTTCTTCACTGCTGCGTGATCCTGACAATTCCTTTGCTGGGTTTTCCGTGAGTGGGGTGAGGCTCAAGCCGCGTGAGGCGCGGCGAGGTTGCAGTACTGCCCCTTGAAATACAGCAGCGGCTGCGTGGCAGCAGTGGCCTGCAGGTTCAACGCTTTGACTTCGCCAATCACGATCAGGTGGTCCCCGGCGGCATGTTCGGCGTGAATTTCGCAATCAAGCCAATGCAGGCTGCCGGCAATGATCGGGTTGCCCAACGGCGATGCTTGCCATTCGACGCCCTGCCACTTGTTGGCGCCGCGCCGGGCAAACTGGTTGGAAATGCTGACCTGTTCACCTGACAGGATGTTGACCGTGAAGCGGCCAGCCTGGCGAATTTTCGGGTAGCTGGCCGAACGGGACATCACACTGAATGACACCAGCGGCGGGCTCATCGATACGCTGTAGAACGACTGGCAGGTGAAGCCGATCGGCTCACCTTCGTGGTGCGATGTAATCACCGTGATGCCGGAGGCGTAGTGCCCGAGTGCCTGGCGAAAAGTCGACGGCTCGATCGCCGTACCGGAAAGCAACATGGTAGGTCCTGTGGCTGCATTCATTTCAGCGTGCGTTAGCGAGTTCCTGACGGACGATGGCTGCGCCTGCACTCAACGCCTTGAGCTTGCCGCTGGCTACCTGGCGAGGCAGGGGCGCCATGCCGCAGTTGGTGCAAGGGTAGAGCTTGTCTGCATCGACGAATTGCAGTGCCTTGCGCAGGGTGGCGGCGACCTGTTCGGGTGTTTCAATGGCATGGGTGGCCACATCGATGGCGCCGACCATGACTTTCTTGCCGCGAATCAGCTCGAGCAGGTCCATCGGAACATGCGAGTTATGGCATTCCAGCGAAATGATATCGATGCTGGACTGCTGCAGTTTGGGGAAGGCCTGTTCGTATTGCCGCCATTCTGAACCGAGGGTCTTTTTCCAGTCGGTGTTGGCTTTGATGCCATAGCCATAGCAAATATGGACGGCCGTTTCGCACTTGAGGCCCTCGATGGCTCTTTCCAGGGTAGCCACGCCCCAGTCATTCACATCGTCAAAGAAAACATTGAATGCCGGTTCGTCGAACTGAATGATGTCCACGCCCGCGGCTTCCAGTTCTCTGGCTTCCTGGTTGAGAATCTTGGCGAATTCCCAGGCCAGTTTCTCGCGGCTTTTGTAGTGGTTGTCATACAGTGTGTCGATCATGGTCATGGGGCCGGGCAGCGCCCACTTTATCGGCTGTGTGGTGTGCTGGCGCAAGAACGTGGCATCTTCGACAAACACCGGCTTTTGTCGAGCGACAGCACCCATAACCGTCGGTACGCTTGCATCGTAGCGGTCACGGATTCTGACGGTTTTCCGTTGTTCGAAATCAACGCCGCTGAGGTGCTCGATAAACGTGGTGACAAAGTGCTGCCGGGTTTGCTCGCCGTCACTGACGATGTCGATACCGGCGTGTTGTTGTTCTTGCAAGGCCAGGCGCAAGGCATCCTGTTTGCCTTCGATCAGTTGCTCGTCTTGCAACTTCCACGGTGACCAGAGTGTTTCGGGTTGAGCAAGCCAGGCGGGTTTAGGCAGGCTGCCGGCCGTGGAGGTGGGTAGCAATGTGTTCATGAACTGTGACCTTGTGCTTTGAATGTTCAACGTGCGTATTGAGCGGACCATTGCGCCAGCGTGGCCTGGTAGGGTTTGACAAATTGCTCCTCGGCAAACTTGCCCTGCTCGATCGCCAGGCGGCTGCGCTCTTCCCGGTCGTAGACAATGCGCGTGAGCGAGTAATCCTGGTTTTGCAGGCTGGGCTGGTAGGCCTTGCCTGCGGGAGAATTGGCGTTGTAGATCTCGGGTCGGTAGATTTTCTGAAAGGTGTCCATGGTGCTGATGGTGCTGATCAGTTCAAGGTCGGTGTAGTCAGCCAGCAAGTCGCCGGCAAAATAAAACGCCAACGGGGCGACGCTGTTCGGCGGCATGAAATAGCGCACCTTCAAGCCCATTTTCTTGAAGTATTCATCCGTCAGGGAGTATTCATCCTGCTGGTACTCAACCCCTAGCACAGGGTGCTGATTTTCGGTGCGCAGGTAAGTCCTGCTGCTCGATACGCTCAGGCAGATAACCGGTGGTTTGCTGAAATGCTCCTGGTAGGTTTGCGAGTTGACGAAGCATTTGAACAGGTTGCCATGCAGCTCGCCGAAATGATCAGGTGTGCTGAAGGTCGACCGATGCTTGTTATGCTCCAGTAACAGCACACTGAAGTCGTAATCGCGCACGTACGAAGAGAAGTTGTTGCCTACCATGCCTTCGAGGCGCGTATTGTTTTGGCGGTCGACAATATGGGTTTTCAATATTTCG
This sequence comes from Pseudomonas sp. KCJK9058, assembly GCF_046230975.1. Taxonomy (NCBI): domain Bacteria; kingdom Pseudomonadati; phylum Pseudomonadota; class Gammaproteobacteria; order Pseudomonadales; family Pseudomonadaceae; genus Pseudomonas; species Pseudomonas sp. KCJK9058. The sequence goes on along the minus strand of NZ_JBJJLR010000005.1, from coordinate 133,633 downwards.
ATCAGCGGCAGTGCATGGCCGTGCTGCGCATTTTCAATATTCATTTCCACCGATATGATGTCCAGCTCTACGCGGTAGCGATCATGTTCGGGGTTGTCCCAGTGCGCCAGCGCATTGAAACGGTTATTAATCATCGTCAAGGTATTGCGCAGGTTTTGCTGGCGGTTTGCACCCCGTGCCAAATTGGCGAAATTGGTCGTGATGCGGGTGTTTTCGGCGGGGTGATAATGTTCGTCGAACGCAATGCGCTTGACGGTGAATGTTGGCGCTTTATTCATGGTGACGGCTTCCAGATGCCTGAGTGTGAGCAACTCAGTGCTGGTCAGTTGCGTAGGCTGAGTCGTTCACACCGTAATCTTGATGTGTTTGATTGAGGCGTATCCTAGGCGGGGCGCTGCATGAATGATATTGAAGTTATTTCACAGGTTTTTTAGCCCTGTTCATGATGCGTTGCCTGGACGACTGCGGCATCATGGCTGCCTGGCCTTCACCCCACCCAGGAGACAGCGATGATCAAAACCGGCGATCAACTGCCCGACGTTACCCTTTATCAATACAACAGCGACGCAGGCGCCTGCGCGATCGGCCCGATGGCCTTTTCCATTCGCGAGCGTTGCAAGCACAAGAAGGTGCTGATCTTCGCGTTGCCGGGCGCATTCACGCCGACGTGCTCTGAACGTCACGTTCCCGGTTATGTCGCGGCGGCCCCTGCGTTGTGTGCGGCTGGCATTGACGAAATCCTGTGCGTCTCGGTGAACGATGCCTTTGTCATGAACGCCTGGGGCAACAGCATGCAGGTCGGGGATGCGGTCAAGATGATCGGCGATGGCAATGGCGAATTCAGCGAGGCGCTTGGGCTGACCCAGGACCTTTCGGCACGCGGTTTGGGGCGGCGCTCGCAGCGGTATGCAATGTTGGTCGACGACCAGGTAGTCCAGTACATTGCGGTTGAAAGCCCCGGCAAGTTCGAGGTCAGCGATGCGGCCAGCCTGCTGGCTGTGTTGCGCTAGCCATACCTTTCAGGCCTTGCCGACAACGGCTGTCAGGGCTGCCAGAACACTTTTCGAACCGGCCGCTAACAACAAGGTATAAACGGTTGAAACTTCACCAACTCAGGGCGCTGGTCGCCATTCATAACGCAGGCAGCATCCTCGAAGCCTCCAAGCTCATGCACATTACTCAGCCCGCGCTGAGCCGTTCGATCAAGGAGCTGGAGCGGGAGGTGGGGTTTACCCTGTTGCAGCGGTCGCACAAAGGCATGGCCCTTACCGAGGAAGGCAAGCGTGTCATCCGCCATGCCAACCTCGTGGTAGAGAGCATACGCCGCCTGCAGATCGAAGCGGCGAGCATTCAGGATGCGGCGCTGGGCGCCGTGTCGATCGGGGTGACGTCGTTGACGGCGATGCTCGATGGCGTCGATGAAAGTATCCTGGCCTTTCGGCGCAAGTACCCGCGGGTGAAGATCACCATCACCGACTTGCGCCCCAGCCAGATCCTGCAGCGCTTGCGCGATGGCAGCCTGGACTTTGCCATTACTTCGCAGCAACCGCTGAGTCGGCTGAGCCTGGACTGGGAGGCGCTGGGCAGTATCAAGGGCAGGGTGATTTGCCACGCCTCGAATCGGCAGAAGTTCAGCCAGTCACTGCGCACCTTGCAATACGCCCCCTGGATCAGCCTGGACGAGTTGTCCGACCAGGCTTCGCAGTTTCACCAACTGTTCGAAGCCAACGGCCTTCGGGTGCCACAGAACACCGTTGAATGCACTTCAGTGATGATGGCGCTAAAGCTGTTGAAGAACACGGAATCATTGATGACCATCAGCGAGCTGGCGGTGGACCAAGGGTCTACCTACGGTATCGATTGCGAGTTCGTAGCCATGGCGGTGCAGGAGTTGATTCCGGATTACCCCATCAACCTGGTCTGCATTGACCGCCACAGCCTCACGGCGCCTGCCCAGGAGCTGTTCCACAGCTTGCGCGGGCAGGTGCTCAAGCAGACCCGCCCCGTGGGGTCAGAAGTGGTAGTACATGCCTAGCGAGACGTTGCTTGGGTTATCGCCCACCTGGTCCACCGGGGTCCCGGCGTAGGTGATCGACGAGGCGCGCTGGTTGGCGATCATGCCGAGGCGTCCATAGAGGGCCCAGCGGGGGTTGATGAAATGGTCATAGCCGATCATCACACCCCACGCGTCCTTGTCACGGGCGCTGACCTGGCGTTGCATTACAGCCAGGCGCAGCACGTCCAGCTCGCCCACCGGCGCCATCATGCCGAAGGTATAGAGCGTGGTGCTGGGCGTGCCGGCCTGGTCCACATCCTGACGCTGCCAGGTGAGGCTGGTGGCCAGCGGGCCGAAATCGTAGAACGCCGACAGGCTCTTGAAATCGTTGGCGGTCTGGCGTGAAACGCCGCCGTCGTCCCATGGGTCGCTGTAGTAACGGTTGTAGGAGGTCAGCAACATCACCCGGCTGTTGCGGTACTGCAGCCGGGCGCCACCGCCACGCACGGTGCGCCCAGCGCTGGCGGCATCGTCGAAGCCGAAGCTCAGCGCGGTACCGAGGCTGAAGCCGCTGAAGGTCGGGCTGGTGTAGGCCAGGGTGTGCTTGGGGCGCAGGTCAAGGTAATAGGCGCCCTTGCCGGCGGCAGGCAGGGCCAGGTAGGTGTAGGGCGAGCCATAGGTGGCCAGGAACGGGTCGGCGTAGGTGGGCGTGGCCATGCCGTAGGTCTTGCCGAACTCGAGCTTGCCCAGGGTGCGCGAGCGCAGGGCGACTGTCGCCAGGCGCAGGGTACCGACGGTGTCCCAGGTGCCCTCCAGGGCCTCGCCATTGAGGTTGAAACCCTCCTCGACGTCAAGCTCCACGACAGTATCGGGGTCAAGCGCCTTGCGTGCGTACAGCCCGAGCTTGTTGGTCCAGGCGCCGCCACCGGCCAGCCTGAAACCCGAGTGGTGCTGTGAGTCGTGATAGCTGGCGAATGCATCCACGGTGCCGTACACCTTGAGCGTGTCATCGAAGCCGTAATCCAGCCCGTAATAACCAAAACCCGGCGCAATCCGCGCGAGCGTCGGAAAACCCTCTGCCTGTGCCTGCGCAGCAAGGCAAGCCCCTTGGATCATCAACAGCAACGATGTAATGCGAGTGTTCATTCACGACTCCAGGCCAGCACGGTGATGGGGTGGCTTTAGCGTCGGTGAATAGAACGTTGCAGCGTGATTGCTTATTCGGTCAGGTCATGCCGTTTGGTTAATCAGGGGCTGGCGCGGCGTGTGGATTGGCGAGCGCATCCGCGTTAGACAGGCTTGGTACCCGCGTCAACGCTGCGCTACGGATGCTGATCTGTGGGCGTTATTGGGGCCGCGCGCGGAGCGAGGGCGGACTGTGCGCCAGCTCAGGGCAATTTTGGCCAACGATCGCGCCGGCTAATTAATCATTGGTTATCCCTATGCCGAAACTGCAAGTGTATTGGGTGCCCGATTGGCTGATATTCGCTGCACGCCGCGATTTGCCAACGGAGACAACAATGATCAGACCGCTACCCACATCGCCGAGCCTGCAAAAAGGTGCGCATTCAGCCGCGCAGGTATCGTCCTCCCGTAAAACCTTGGTCGCCTGCTCGTTGGGCAATGCGCTGGAAATGTACGACTTCACGATCTACAGCTTCTTCGCTGTACTGATCGGCAAGCACTTCTTCCCCTCTGACTCGGCCATGGCGTCGTTGTTGATGTCGCTGGCCACCTTTGGCGTCGGTTTCCTGATGCGCCCGGTCGGGGCGATGGTCATCGGCCGCTATGCTGACCGGCATGGACGCAAGGCCGCTTTGAGCCTGACCATCGGGCTGATGACCCTGGGCACCGCAATGATTGCCTTTGCGCCCACGTATTCACAGATCGGGATTTTCGCCACTTTGCTGCTGGTGACCGGCCGGCTCATCCAGGGCATGTCGGCAGGCGGGGAGGTCGGTACCGCGTCGGTGTTCCTGATGGAATCCAGTGCAGTCGGCAATCGCTGCCAGAGCGTCAGCTGGCAGGCCGCCAGCCAAGGCTATGCCGCCTTGGTGGGGGCCGGCTTTGGCCTGGCCCTCAGCCAGTTGCTCGACCCCACGGCGCTGGAAAGCTGGGGATGGCGCATACCGTTCATCTTCGGCCTGCTGATCGGGCCAGTCGGTTGGTACATACGCACGCGGTTGCCGGAAACCCATGAGGCCGCACCGGCGCAGAAGGCAGAGCGGGGGCTGGATGCCGAACTGCTCAAACGCATCGCCCAAGGCATCGGCCTGATGGCCAGCTCGACCATTGGCATGTACCTGTTCGTGTTCTACATGCCGACCTACCTGACCACCGCCTTGCATTACCCACCCGGCAGCGCGATGGCGATTGCCTGCATCAGTAGCGGTTGCATGGCCGTCATCTGCCCGTTGGCCGGCAAATTCGCCGACAAGTATCAGCTCAGAAAACGCCTGCTGGTGTGGACGGTCGCCGCGCCGGTGGTGTTGACCCTGCCCGTGTTCTATCTGCTTGGGCACGTGCAGCACATGGGCCTGGCCATGATGGGCGTGGCGATCCTGATCTTGCCGACCTGTATCGGTGCCGGTGCGTTCTTCGCGCTGATCATGGAGGGCTTCCCGAAGGCCAGGCGCTCGTTCGGCACCTCGGTCAGCTACAGCCTGGGTGTGACCCTGTTCGGTGGTTTTTCGCCGTTGGTGGCCACCTGGCTGATTGCAGCGCTGGGCACGCCGTTGGCGCCAGCTTACTTCCTGCTGGCCGGCGGCATCGTCAGCCTGGCCTGCCTCAGGTATTTCCCCGAAAATAAAGGATGCGAGTGATATGGGTATTTTGCAGAGCAATCAAACACCGAGCTCAGCCGCCGAGCTGGATGAGTTCGTCATGCTGCGCCGGCAGATCCACGCTGCGCCGGAAATTGGCGGCGACACCCCCGATACAGCGGCCCTGGTAGCCGACAAGCTGCAAGCGTTGGGCTATGAAGTGCATCGCAATGTAGGTGGGCATGGTGTGGTCGGCGTGCTGAAAGTGGGGGACAGCCCGCGCAGCATCGGTTTGCGTGCAGACATGGACGCACTGCCGATGGGCGAAAAGAATGCGTTTGCGCATGCCAGCAAGCTCCCCGGCCGCATGCATGCCTGTGGCCATGACGGGCATACCGCGATCCTGCTGGCAGCCGCTGCGCAACTGGCGACTACACGCCAGTTCAACGGGACGTTGAATGTGATATTCCAGCCCGACGAGGAGGGCCTGGCAGGGGCCAAGGCGATGATCGACGACGGCCTGTTCGAGCGCTTCCCGTGCGACTCGGTGTACGCGTTGCATAACATGCCCGGCCTGCCGGTGGGCACGTGCGTGGTGCAGGCGGGGCCCACCATGGCGTCTTCCGAACGTGTCAGCATTCGGATTACCGGCAAAGGTGGGCATGGAGCGATGCCTGAGCTGTCGGTAGACCCGGTGATGGCGTTGAACAGCCTGATCAGTGGCATCCAGACCATCAAGTCGCGCAACCTGAGCGTCGAGGACTACGCCGTGATCAGCATCGGGATGATCCAGGCCGGCACCGTCTACAACATCATCCCTGACGAGGCCTGCATGTTGCTGAGCGTGCGCACCGACACGGCCCAGACCCAGCAGAAGATCAACAGCCGCATTGACGCCCTGGCCAAGGGGCACGCAGAAAGCTATGGCGTGGAGATCGATGTGCAATTCACCCAACTGGCGCCCGCCTTGTGCAACAGCGATCACGAAAGCGCGTTGCTGCGTGACAGCCTGAGGCCGTTGTTCGCCGACGGCGCGTTGCTGGACAAGATGCCGAAGAAGGTCATGGGCACCGAAGACTTTGCCTACATGTTGCAGGCGCGGCCTGGCTGTTACTTCATGCTGGGCAATGGCACGGGCGAGTTCCATGGGTGCTCGGTGCATAACCCCCACTACGATTTCAATGATGCGTTGGTGAAAATTGGCGCTGATTGTTGGGTGAAGTGGGTTCAGGACTATCTGCGTTGACCCCTTTGTCGGGGCTTGCACAGCTCCGGCAAGTGCCGCCTTTGCCATGGAGAATGCCCTGCGGTGCAGGGCAGCGGCTTTGCAGGTGTTCGCGGGCACGCCCGCGCCTGCAGGCTGGACTGCTTTTTGACCCTGGGGCATCTGCGTCGAAATAGTCTACGCTTTCAGCCGAAGCGCGTCGTTACAGGCTTCATCCCGTTATCGTCGCTCTGGCGATTCACACCGACGGACCAGGCTCGGTCCAAAGAGGGTGCTGCAATGGCGACTATCGACACCGAGAACCTTGCAAAGGGGCTGCAGCAGGTTGAAGCCTGCTGGCAGGCGTATACCTCGTCACAGCGGCTTGTCGACGGCCTCGCGGGCAGCGACCGGAGCAGTGCCATTGAAACCGCCAACCGCGATTTCACCAGGTTTCAGAACCAGTGCCAGCTGTTTTATGCCGAAGTGCGCAAGAGGGCAGCGGATGCGGACAAGCTGGAGAGTGACATGGCACGGTATCCCCATTGCTTTCAGTGACGCCCTGATTGAACGTCGCGCTGTGCCCGGGTTCTGACAAGCAAAGGGTACAGCGAGGACGCTTTCATGAGCATCGAACGCAACATTCCCGAGCTTGAAGCCTGGTACGCCCAGTACGACGACATCAGTTACCGGCGCGCGTCACCGGATGCCTACCACCATGAACTGCTTCGCACAGCCGAGGCCCTGCGCGACGACGGTGCCATCGACTGGGACGACTGGTTGGCGCTCAAGGCGCTGGCCGATGAGGCGCATATCCGCGCGCTGGAAGATGCCGTGCAGGCCCATGTGAGCGACCCGGACGCATGAAAGCGCTGAAGATCGCCACCTTCAACATCAATGGCATCCGCAGCCGTTTGCCGGCGCTGCTGGCCTGGCTGGAGCGGGAGCAGCCCGACATTGCCTGCCTGCAGGAGCTGAAGGCGGCCGATCAGCAGTTCCCTCGCGCGGAGCTGGAGGCAGCAGGCTATGGCAGCCTTCATCATGGGCAACCGTCATGGAACGGCGTGGCCATTCTGGTGCGGGGCAGCGATCCGCTCGAGGTTCGCCGCGGCTTGCCCGGCCTGGAAGAGGACAGCCAGAGCCGCTATCTGGAAGCTGCGGCACACGGGGTGTTGGTCGCTTGCCTCTACCTGCCGAACGGCAACCCGCAGCCCGGGCCCAAGTTCGATTACAAGCTGCACTGGTTCGAATGCCTGATCCAGCATGCGCGCAGCCTCTATGGAAGTGGCCACCCCACGCTGCTGGCAGGGGATTTCAATGTCGTGCCCACCGACATGGACATCTATAACCCGCGTTCCTGGCTGAAGGACGCACTGCTGCAGCCTGAGTCGCGAGCGTGTTACCAACGACTGCTTGATCAGGGGTGGCTCGATGCCATACGCCATCTGTACCCGGACGAGCGTGTCTACACCTTCTGGGACTATTTCCGTAACCACTGGGCCCGCAATGCCGGGTTGCGGATCGATCATCTGTTGCTCAACCCCGAGCTTGCGCCTTATCTGAAGCGGGCGGGTGTCGATGCGTGGGTGCGTAACCAGGCCAAGGCCAGCGACCATGCACCCGTCTGGATCGAGCTGGGCACGCGTCGTGCCCGGTCATAATCAATTCAGCACATGAACGAGCACCGGGCTGAGGCGCTCCGACAGTAGCCGACTTCAGATTGCATTCAGATTCGGCCCCGATAATTCCCTCCGTCGCACCCAGGCGGGGAAATTTCATGACTCAGACTCATCAATGGCACAGTTTGCTTCCGTTACCCATCGGTAGCCATGCCGATCATCAGGCGCATCTTTCTCTTCACCTCAGCGGCGATCATGGGCGAGGCGAGCTGGAGCACTTCATACACGAGCGCTTTGCCTGCGTGCACCAGGCGGATGTGCAGCATTACCTGCCGGAACTGCTTGCCTTGCAGGGTAGCCACGGTCGCCTGATCGCGGCGGCGGGCATGCGACCGGCCAGCGAAGGGCCGCTCTTTCTTGAGCGGTACCTGGACGAGCCTCTGGAATCCGCTGTTTCACGGGTAACCGGTGCCTCACCGGATCGCAACTGCATGGTAGAAGTAGGCAACCTGGCCTCGCTCAGCGCCGGCAGCGCTCGAATAATGATCATTGCCGTGACGTGGTTGCTGGCCATGCGCGGTTTGGAGTGGGTCGCATTCACGGGCGCCGCGACACTGTTCAACAGTTTCCAGCGACTGGGGCTGGTGCCCACTGTTCTGGCCTCAGCGGATCCTGCGCGCTTGCAGGGCCAAGTCGACCAGTGGGGGACCTACTACGACCAGCGACCCCAGGTATTCGCCGGCAACATAGGCTTTGGCTTCGATGCCCTGAAGCAGGCGGGCATGTTCGAGCGGCTTGGGTTTCCCATGCTAACCCTGGAGACCGGCCATGCGGCATGAACTGACTGCCTTTCAGGCACTGTTGCGCCAGCATGCCCTGGAACATCCTGACGCCGTGGCCGTCCAGGGCGATGCGCAGCGTTACACCTACCGGCAACTGCTCGACGAAGTCGAATCTCGTGCGGGCTGCCTGCGTAGCCAACCACCAGGAACCTTCGCCGTGGTGCTGGATAACGGGCCCGAGGCGCTATTCTGGGATTTGGCGGCGCTGTTCGCCGAACGCGCCACTGTGACAGTGCCGTCGTTTTTCAGCGCGACCCAGTTCCAGCACTGCTTGCAGCAAAGCGGGGTCACGGCGGTCGTGTGCGAGGCGCAGTGGGCCGAACAGCTCGTTGCGCTTGGCTTTGCCCGGCAGGCGCCAGCTGGCGTGTGGCAGCGTGACAGTTTTGTCGCCCCGGCGCTGCCGGAGGGCACTGCCAAGATCACTTACACCTCCGGTAGTACCGGCACGCCCAAAGGCGTGTGCCTGAGCGCTGAAACCCTGCTGCGTGTGGCGCATGAGCTGGAGGCCGCCAGCCGCCCAACCGAGCCGCAGCGATACCTGGCGGTACTGCCACTGGGTGTTCTGCTGGAAAACCTGGGCGTCTACGCCGCGCTCATGGCTGGCGCTTGTGTGCAGCTCTATCCGCAGCAGCAATTGGGGATGGGAGGCGCAAGCCAGGTCGATTTCAAGCGCCTGCTGGGCGCAATCGCCCTCAGTGGTGCGCAGAGCCTGATCCTTGTGCCGCAACTGCTGATGGGGCTGGTGACAGCGATCGAACGCGGGCTGATGCGGGTCGGCCCTCTGCGTTTGGTGGCGGTAGGCGGCGCTCGGGTATCGCCAAGCCTGCTCGTGCGGGCCGAGGCGGTCGGTTTGCCGGTGTTCGAAGGTTACGGCTTGTCCGAGTGCGCCTCGGTAGTGGCGCTCAACCGCACAGGGGCTGTGCGCCCTGGGAGCGTCGGCAAGCCATTGCCGCATGTGCAGGTGCGCATTGCCGACGATGGCGAAGTTTTGGTGGCCGGCTCGATATTGCTGGGCTACCTGGGAGAGCCGCCGGTAACCGGGCAGTGGTGGGCAACAGGCGATGTAGGGCACCTCGATGAGGAGGGCTACCTCTACCTGGATGGCCGCAAGAAGCATCAGTTCATCACCAGCTTCGGGCGCAACGTCAACCCGGAGTGGGTAGAAGCCGAGCTGAGCCAAAGTGGCGTGATCGCCCAGGCTTTCGTGCATGGCGAGGCCTTGCCACGCAACCTTGCCTTGCTCTGGCCGCTGGATCCCGGCATCAGCGACGAGGCCATCGAACAGGCCGTACAGCAATGCAACGCGCGACTGCCCGATTACGCCAGGGTGCACACCTGGCGCCGCTTGCCAGTGCCTCTGAGCACGCTTGACGAAACCCTGACTGCCAATGGCCGCCCGCGACGTGAGGCGATCTTGCAGCGTTACCACACCCTGTTGTCCGACATCTCGTTGTGAGGTTCATAATGTCCTTTTTCGACACCCTGCAAGTACAAACCGCCCAAGAGCGTCAGGCGCTGTTCGCCGTACCGGTGATCCGCGAAGCGCTGGCCGGCCAGGTCAGCCTGGACAGCTACGTCGCCTTCCTGACCCAGGCCTATTACCACGTGCGCCATACCGTGCCGCTGATGATGGCCTGTGGGGCTCGATTGCCGCTGCGGCTGGAGTGGCTGCGCGGCGCGGTCTGCGAATACATTGAAGAGGAATACGGCCACGAGCAGTGGATCCTCAACGACATCAACGCGTGCGGCGGTGACTGGGAGGCCGTGCGCGATGGCCAGCCGGTGCAATCCATCGAGCTGATGGTCGCCTACCTGTACGACCTGATCGCCCGTGGCAACCCGGTCGGGTTGTTCGGCATGGTCAACGTGCTTGAAGGCACCAGCATCGCCTTGGCCACCCAGGCGGCGGGCGTTATCCAGAACACATTGGCACTGCCAGACCAGGCATTCAGCTACCTCAGCTCGCACGGTGCGCTCGACCAGGACCACATGGTGACCTACAAACAGTTGATGGACCGCCTCGACGATGCCGGTGACCAGCAGGCCGTCCTCCACGCGGCCAAGGTCGTCTACCGCTTGTACACCGAGATGTTCCAGGGCTTGCCGCGTGCCGGGCAGCAAGAGGTGCACCATGCGTTTGGCTGAGTCCGTGGTGATCCTCACCGGCGCCAGTGGGGGCATAGGCCTGGAGCTGGCTGAACAGCTCTGTGCTGCCGGTGCCCAGGTGTTGGCCGTCAGTCGGCATATGGGCAAGCTGGCTGGCCTGATGAACCGGTACCCTGATCGTCTGCGCTGGCAGGAGGCCGACCTGCGCAGCCCGTCAGGGCGCGAACATGTCATCGAGCGGGCACGCGAGATGGGGGCTGTCAATGTGCTGATCAACGCGGCTGGCGTGAATCGCTTCGCTCTGCTCGACCAGCTGGATGAGTATGCGCTGGACGAGCTATTGGACATCAACCTGAAGGCCCCCCTGCAACTGACACGCGCCTGCCTGCCGTTGCTGCGCGCTCAGCCCAAGGCGTTGGTGGTCAATGTCGGGTCGACCTATGGCTCGATCGGCTACCCCGGCTACGCCACCTACTGCGCCAGCAAGTTTGCGCTGCGTGGTTTTTCGGAAGCGCTGCGCCGCGAGTTGGCCGACACCACGGTGAACGTGCTGTATGCCGCCCCCCGGGCGACCCGCACAACGATGAACAGCAGTGCTGCGACTGCGCTCAATCAAGCGCTGAAAGTTGGCATGGACGACCCTGCGGACGTCGCCCGTGCTGTGCTCGAGGCGGTGCAATCCGAGCGCACCGAGCTTTATCTGGGGTGGCCGGAAAAGCTCTTCGTGCGTATCAACGGGATGTTGCCGGGCATAGTCGATCGCGCACTGCGCAAGCAACTGCCAGTCATTCGCCGCTATATCGGCAGCCATTCCAAGGAGTCGAACAAATGAAGCGTCTGTTCATTGCCAGCTTGCTGGCATTTGCACCCTTCACCTGGGCATTGGACCAGGCAGGCAGCCAGCGCCTGAGTGATCTGCAGCAGCGCTGGGCGCAGATTCAGTACCAAATGCCCAAGGACACGCGTGCCGACGCCTTCGAAAAGCTGGCAGGCGATGCAGCAACGTTTGTTCATCAGTATCCGGGCACACCTGAACCCTTGATCTGGGAGGGCATCATCAACAGCAGTTGGGCGGGGGCGACGGGTGGCCTCGGTGCACTGGGCAAGGTCAAGGCGGCGAAAGCCAGCCTGGAGCAGGCCATGAAGCTGGACCCCAACGCCCTGCAAGGTTCGGCCTACACCAGCCTGGGCACGCTGTATGATCAGGTGCCCGGCTGGCCTATCGGTTTCGGTGATGCCGAAATGGCCGACAAGATGCTGCGCAAAGCCTTGCAGATCAACCCCAACGGTATCGACAGCAACTATTTCTGGGCTGATCATCTGTATCGGCAGAAGCGCTACCCTGAAGCTACCGCAGCCCTGCAGAAAGCCTTGCAGGCACCGCCCCGGCCGGGGCGTGAGTTGGCTGACCAGGGCCGGCGTGCCGATATCGATGCTTTACTCAAGGCTATCAAGGACAAACAGGACTGAACATGCGGCTGTTGCTGGTTGAGGATGACATTGCACTGGGGGAAGGGATCTGCGACGGCTTGCGCCAGGAGGGGTACACCCTTGACTGGTTGCGGGACGGTGTCAGTGGCTTGCATGCGCTGCAACACGAGACCTTCGACCTGCTGATCCTGGATCTTGGATTGCCCCGTTTGGATGGCATCGAGCTACTCAGGCGATTACGCGCCGGCGGCGACAGCCTGCCGGTGCTGATCCTCACCGCGCGGGATGCCCTTGATGATCGCATTGCCGGCCTGGATGCCGGCGCCGATGATTATCTGGTCAAGCCTTTCGACCTCAACGAGCTCAAGGCGCGCTTGCGCGCCTTGCTGCGGCGCAGCGTCGGGCGCGCCAAGGTACTGATCGAGCATGCCGGGGTCAGCCTGGACCCGACCACCCAACAAGTGCATTACAACGGCGTCGAAGTTGTGCTCACCCCCAAAGAGTATGTGCTGTTGCATGAGTTGCTGGCACATCCCGGCAAGGTATTCACACGTGAGCGCCTCACTCAACTGCTGTATGGCTGGGATGAAGAACCGGAGAGCAACACGCTGGAGGTGAACATCTATCACCTGCGCAAGAAGCTGTTCAACGGCCTGATTCGCACGGTGCGCGGCATTGGCTATCTGGTCGAGGTCAAGGCATGAGCTCGCTACGCCAGCGTACGCTGTGGCGCGTGATGCTCTTGCTGCTACTGGGCACCGGCCTGCTCGCGCTCTATAACTACCATGACAGCAGCCACGAAATTAACGAGGTGTATGACGCGCACCTGGCCCAGAACGCGCGTTTGCTGCAAGGCGTCATGAGCATGCCGGTACAAGAGGGCTCGCGTGAGGCGCTGTATCAGGCCTTCAACGATGCCTTGGGCAAAGCAGGGCGGCATCAGGTGGGCCACCCTTACGAAAGCAAGCTGGCGTTCCAGGTCTGGGGAGAAGGCATGGCGTTGCTGGTGCATACACCCAGTGCGCCACCCATCGACCCACCACCCACTGCTCCAGGGTTCTACGACTTTTCCAGTGGCGGTGAACAATGGCGCGGTTTCGTTTTGCCGGTGCCGGAAAAACACTGGCTTATCTGGGTGGGTGAGCGTGATGATGTGCGCTACGACCTGATCGACCGCATCGTTCGCCACACGCTGTTCCCGTTCCTGCTTGGCAGCCTGGCGTTGGCACTGCTGGTGTGGGCTGCGATCGGCTGGGGGCTACGGCCACTGCAGAACATGGCCAATGTCATCCGCAGACGCCATGCCGATTCGCTGGAGCCGCTGCAACTGGTACCGCTTCCCACTGAACTGGAGCCCATGCAGGCGGCCATCAATCGCTTGCTGGCGCAGATCGACGATCTGCTGCGGCGTGAGCATCGCTTCATTGCCGATGCTGCCCACGAAATGCGTACGCCTCTGGCCGTACTGCGGCTGCACGCGCAGAACGCGCTGGCCGCCAGCAATGATGCCGAGCGCGAGAAAGCCTTGGGCTTTCTTGTGGGCGGGGTCGATCGGCTGACACGGGTGGTCAACCAGTTGCTGACATTGGCCCGCGTTGAGCCAAAACTGGGGCAGCGAGCCAGCGCCCGTATCGACCTGGCCGAGGTCGTCACCGAAACGCTGGCTGAATTGACCCCATGGATACTGGACCGTGGCTTGGAACCCTCGCTGGACATCGGCGAAGGGGGCCTTCATCTGCAGGTCGACGCTGGCGCGCTGGGCATTGCGCTACAGAACCTGGTGTCCAACGCGGTAGAACACTCACCGCCTGGGGGGCGCATAGCCGTGTCACTGAGGCGCCTGGCCAGCCGTATCGAACTGGTCGTCGAGGATGAAGGGACGGGTATCGACGAGGAGAGCCTATCCCGTGTATTCGAACGCTTCTATAGCCGAAACAGCCCAAATGGTGCTGGCCTCGGGCTCTCCATCGTCGCGACCATCATCGACCGTATGGGGGGGCAGGTACGCCTTGAAAACAGAGCGGGTGGCGGGCTGGCCGCTACCCTGTCGTTTCCACTGTCTTGAATCACGTTTGCGTCAGATGGATCGCTGATTGACCCGCTCAGACAGCTGCTCGGCGCTTTCCTTGCGCTCCGAATAGCGATCCACCAGGAATGCCTGGCGGTCGCGCAGCAGCACGGTGAACTTCACCAGCTCCTCCATGACATCAACCACGCGATCGTAGTACGGCGATGGCTTCATCCGCCCGGTGTCGTCGAACTCCAGATAAGCCTTGGGTACCGAAGACTGGTTCGGGATGGTGAACATCCGCATCCAGCGGCCCAGCACACGCAACTGGTTGACCACGTTGAACGACTGCGATCCGCCGCACACCTGCATCACGGCCAGGGTCTTGCCTTGGGTGGGGCGCAATGCCCCCAGCGCCAACGGAATCCAGTCGATCTGTGCCTTGAACACCGCAGACATCGCCCCATGGCGCTCCGGCGAGCACCACACCTGGCCTTCTGACCATTGCACCAGTTCTCGCAGCTCCTGCACCTTGGGATGCTCCACGGGGACATCGTCAGGCAGCGGCAGGCCCGACGGGTCGAAGGTGCGGGTTTCTGCACCGAAGTGCTCCAGGAGGCGCGCGGCTTCTTCTACCAGCAAGCGACTGAAGGCGCGTTCTCGGGTGGACCCGTACAGCAGCAGGATGCGTGGTTTGTGTTCGCTGGTCGGGGTTGCCGAAGGCGGCAGGTCGAACAGCGTGAGGTCGAGGTTAGGCAGTTGCTCGGACATGATTTCTTCCTGTTCAAAGCGAGCCGATGCGATCCAGCGCGTGCTTGAGCTGCTCGCGGTCGAGTTGATCGAACGGCAGTGTGAAGAAGGCCTGGCAGCGAGATTCGATGCGGGCCAGTGTGGCCCGGAAAGCCGCATCGACCGAAGCTTCGTCACCCACGACATCGGACGGGTCTTCCAGCCCCCAATGCGACTTCAGCGCAGGGCCGAAATACACCGGGCAGGCTTCGCCCGCGGCCTTGTCGCAGACGGTGATGACGATGTCGGGTGGGTTGCCCTCGAACGCATCGTTGCCTTTGCTGCTCAGGCCCTGGGTCGAAATATTGGCCTGCTGCAACGTGCTCAGGCTGCGTGGCAACACCTGGCCCTTGGGGAAACTGCCAGCGCTGACTGCCTCGAAACCGGGCGGTGCCAGGTGGTTGAACATTGCTTCGGACAGGATGCTGCGGCAGCTGTTGGCCGTGCACATGAACAGGACTCGCATGGAGGGCTCCTCCGCTGGGGGGACGAACGTCAGAGGCTCAGGCGCAGTGCCAGAGCAGAAAGGGTGATCAGCAAAACCGGTACGGTGAGCAGCAGGCCGACCTTGAAGTAGTAACCCCAGGTGATGCGCATGCCTTTACGCGCCAGCACATGCAGCCAAAGCAGTGTGGCGAGGCTGCCAATCGGGGTGATCTTCGGGCCGAGGTCGCAGCCGATGACGTTGGCGTAGATCATCGCCTCACGTACCACGCCCTCTGCGCCGCTGGCCTGGATCGACAAGGCGCCGATCAGCACGCTGGGCATGTTGTTCATGACTGAGGACAGCAGCGCGGAGATCAACCCGGTGCCAATGGCCGCGCTCCACAGGCCCTGCTCGGCAAGCCTGTCCAGCAGGTGGGTGAGCATGTCCGTGAGGCCGGCGTTCTTCAGGCCGTACACCACCAGATACATGCCCAGAGAAAAAATCACCACCTGCCACGGCGCTTCCCGCAGCACGCGACGGGTTGAGATGCGGTGACCGCGAGCGGCCACGGCAAAGAGGATTGCGGCACAGACGGCGGCCACCGCACTGATCGGGATGCCCAGAGGTTCCAGTACGAACAGGCCTGCAAGCAACACCAGCAGCACCCACCAACCGACTTTGAAGGTGGCGTGGTCATGAATTGCCTCGCTCGGCGCCTTCAGCGCATCGAGCGCGTACTGCCTGGGGATATCACGACGGAAGTACAGAAACAGCACCAGCAGGGTGGCCGCCACGCTGGCGATATTCACCGGCACCATCACCGATGCGTATTCGGCGAAGCCCAGGCCGAAGTAGTCGGCCGAGACGATATTGACCAGGTTGGAGACCACCAGCGGCAGGCTGGCCGTGTCGGCAATGAAGCCTGCGGCCATGACAAAGGCCAGTGTCGCTGCAGGTGAGAAGCGCAGCGCGAGCAGCATCGACATGACGATGGGGGTGAGGATCAGCGCCGCACCGTCGTTGGCGAACAGCGCCGATACAGCGGCGCCGAGCAGTACGCAGAAGGCGAACAGGCGGTAGCCGCTGCCGTTTGCCCAACGCGCCACATGCAATGCGGCCCATTCGAAGAAACCGGCCTCATCCAGCAGCAAGCTGATGATGATGACCGCGATGAACGTGGCGGTGGCGTTCCAGACAATGGCCCATACGGCAGGGATGTCATGCAGTGAAACGGCGCCTGTAGCCAGGGCGATGATGGCGCCTAGCGCGGCGCTCCAGCCAACACCGAGCCCCTTGGGCTGCCAGATGACCAGTATGAGGGTGAAGACGAAGACAGCAATGGCGGGCAGCATGAAAATCTCGCTTGGTGATGATCAGCAGCAGACGGAATCACGCACGGGGCGACCGTCCATGTTCTTCAGCCGAAGGGCATTGTCAGCCAGCCATTGCGAATTGGCGTGCAAGGTGACCTGAAGCATTTCGTGAACCCAGGAAGGCAGTTCCGGATTCAGCCGGTAATACACCCATTGGCCCTGACGGCGGTCCAGCAGCATGCCATTGCTGCGCAGTTGTGCCAGATGGCGACTGATCTTGGGTTGGCTGTCGTCCAGCGCGCACATCAGTTCGCAGACGCACAGTTCGCCCAGGCTGGCGATAAGCAGCGTGGCGCGAGCGCGGGTTTCGTCAGAGAGGCTCTTGAAGACATCGGGCGGTGTGATCATGGGGGGGGGGGCTGTACATACGGAAAGCCGAATATACGTATTTCCATATGTTCAGGCAAGCATTCCTGGGCTTGTGCGCTTGCAGCTCACCATGGCCACGCCCTTCGGTCGACAAAAGCAGGGTTTTGGCAGGCTTCAGACGCTGATGGCAATGCAGGGTGTATAGTGCTTGCTCGGGTGACTGTCGTTCAGTGGCTCATAACCGAGATGCCAACATGTCCCAGACGTACCCCAGCGCGGCCCAAAAAGCCCATGTGCGCATCTGCGAGCAGGTCGAGGCCTTCCTTCAGCATGGCGGCCGCATTCAGCAGGTAGCGATCGGTGTCACCGGCTACGCTGAAGGTGTCTCCAGGGCGCAGTGGAAAAAAGGGCGCACTGCAAAACCTTGAGGAGGCCAGCCGCCGCCGGGAAACGTTCCTTTCAGGTGGTGGTTCATGGCTTGTGCATTCGCGAAGCGGAGGCCGGGGTGGTCTTGAAAGCTGAGCCCTGGATCAGAACCGGAACGCGATCAGAAACCTTCCAGAACAATCTTGCCGCGTGCTTTCCCGCTCTCGATCAGGGCGTGAGCGCGTTTGAGGTGCTCGGCGTTGATGGTGCCGTAGTGCTCGCCGAGGGTGGTCTTGAGCACCCCATCATCGACCAGCTGTGAAATGCGATCGAGTAGTTGATGCTGCTTGATCATGTCCTCGGTCTGGTACAGCGAACGCGTGAACATGAGCTCCCAGTGCAGGGAGAGGGATTTGCGCTTGAGCGGCATGACATCCAGTTGCGCCGGGTCGTCGATCAGCGCGAGCTTGCCTTGTGGGCGAAGCACTTCGACCAGTTGGGGGAGGTAGGTGTCGGTATGGGTCAGGCTGATCACATGGTCGACCTGGCTCAGCTTGAGCGCTTCCAGTTGATGCGGGATCGGTTTGGTGTGATCGATGACATGATGCGCCCCCAGTTCCTTGACCCAGGCTTTGGTTTCAGGCCTCGACGCTGTGCCGATGACCACCAGCTGAGTGAGCTTGCTGGCGAGCTGGACCAGGATCGAGCCCACCCCGCCGGCGGCTCCGATCACCAGTAGGCTTTGGCCCTGGCCCCCGTTTTCTTCGACACCCAGGCGGTCGAACAGCAGCTCCCATGCGGTGATGGAAGTAAGGGGCAGGGCTGCGGCACTGGCGTTGTCCAGGCTGCGGGGCTTGTGTCCGACGATACGCTCGTCCACCACATGGCGCTCGCTGTAGCTGCCAGCACGGTCGATGGCACCGGCGTAGTAAACCTCATCGCCAGGTTGGAACAACGTGACCTCTGGCCCAACCTCGCGAACAACGCCAACCGCATCCCAGCCAAGAACCTGTGGTTGCTCACCGCCGCGGCTCGCGCGGATTTTCGTGTCGACCGGGTTGACAGCAATGGCCTTTACCTCGACCAGCAGATCCCGGGCACCCGGTTTGGGTTCGGGCAACTGCGCGTCATACAGCGACTGTGGGTCCTGGATCGGCAAACCGGGTTGGGTGTAAACGACAGCCTTCATGGGCGCAACCTCTTGGGTATTGGAAAAGTGAGCTCAGGCTAGTGGTTTGGATTAAGTCGATAAACTGGCCAAATAGCGCAAGACTTTCTCTCCCTCAGTGAAAATGGTGTGAGGCACTCGTTACCAAGCGTAAGCGCCTCACGCGCATCCGTCAGCTGGCGCTGTAACGCGGTGCAAGCTGGTTGCTGGACAGCTGGCTGAACAAGGCCTGCCGGGCAGCTTCGTATTGGTCGAAGGCTTGCAGATCTTGCATCGACGGCAAGGAGATCAGCACTCCGTTGTCGAAGTCCTGCAGCGCACCGTCCACCAGGTCCTGGGCCGACATCACGATGCCGGGGTCGAGGTTTTCGACCGGTAAGCCACCGATTTGCCAGAAGTCAGTGGCGGTAGCCCCGGGCAGTACCGCCTGCACCTGAACCCCCTTGCCCGCCAGCTCCTTGTTCAGGGACTGGGTGAACGCAGTGACGTACGCCTTGCTGCCGCCGTAGACGCCGTTGAGCAGTTCTGGCGCCAGACTGACGATGGACGAGATATTGATGATCGCCCCCTGCTTGCGCGCTACAAAACCGGGTACAGCCGCATAGGTCAGGCGGGTGAGGGCGGTGACGTTCAGGCTGATCATTTCGGCCATGCGTTCGACATCGCTTTCCAGCAGGCTGGTGTGGGTGCCGATGCCCGCGTTGTTCACCAGCATGCTGATGCTGGCGTCTTCGCGCAGCTTGCGTTCTACCTTGGCAAGGTCATCTGTATTGGCCAGGTCGGCCGGGAACACTTCCACGTTCTGCCGCGTTTCGGTAGTGAGGCGGCCCGCCAATGCGTTGAGGCGCTCCCGGTTGCGGGCCACCAGTACCAGGTCATAGCCGCGGCGTGCCAACTGTTCTGCGTAGAGCGAACCGATGCCGGTGGAAGCGCCGGTGACAAGCGCGGTGCCTTTGAATGCCTGTGTCATGGTGATACTCCGTTGCTTTGAGTGGGTGGAGCCATCATGCAGAAGACAGTTTTTGTCTTAAAGGACGTATATGGTAGTTTTTCAGGACATTGCTCAGAGGGCTCAAGCATGCACCGGGTCGGCTATTTGTTAACCGAAGGCTTTCAGATCATGTGCCTGGCAACGCAAACCGTGTTCGAGTTTGCCAACATCGTCGCCGGCAAAGCGGTTTACAGGCTCGAGAACTTTTCTGTCGGGGGCGGCACGGTACGCTCCTCGCTGGGGATGTCTGTCGAGACGCTGCCGTTGGCTGCCCCTGGCCTGGCCGACACCTGGATGGTGACGGGTACGCTGACGCCGTTGACGCCACCCGGTGACGAGGTGCTGGCCAGCGTGCGGGGCTTCGTCGACGCTGCGCGGCGCACTGCGGGCTTATGCACCGGGAGTTTCGTTCTGGCGCAGGCCGGGGTGCTGGATGGGCGGCGTGCTACAACCCACTGGGCCTACGCGAACAAGTTGCGTGAGTTGCACCCGAAGATCGACGTCGAGGAAGACCGGATCTTCATCGTCGATGGGCCGATTTGGACGTCCGCCGGCATGACCGCCGCCCTGGACATGGCCCTGGGCATGGTGGAAAAGGATCTGGGTAACGAGATGGCCAGGTCGGTAGCGCACAAGATGGTCATGCACCAACGCCGTTCTGGCGGGCAGTGCCAGCACTCGGAACTGTTGTCGCTGTCGCCCAGGACGGACCGTATCCAGAGCGCCCTGGATTACGCGCGCAGGCACCTCAGCCGCCCATTGTGCGTGGAAGAGCTGGCCCAGGTGGCGCACCTGAGCCCGCGGCAGTTCACCCGTGTATTCACCGCCGAAACCGGGCAGTCACCCGCCAAGGCCATCGAGGGCCTGCGGCTGGAGGCTGCCCGGCTGATGATCGAGCAGAGCCGGCACAGCCTGGAGGTGGTGGCCAAGGAAACCGGGTTCAGGGACCGCCGGCACCTGCGCGAGGTATTCGTCCGTGTGTTGGGCGTACCTCCTCAGGCGGTGCGAAGGGATGCTCGGCAAGTGTGACCTGCGATTTACTTGAAGCGCGTTTATTCTTGCGCCACCCCCTCAGGTTCATCAGGCACAACACAAGCTGCAGCACAATCAAAGCCCAGGCCTGGGCATGCCACCCCCAGACTGACCACAGTATGTTGCTGGCGATGAAACAGCAGAAGCCCACCATGCGCCGTCCTGGGCGGTGCGACCCGATGCACCAGGCTGCCACCACTGTGACCACCATGGCCGGCCACTCCAGCAATTCGATCCAGCTCTCCATCGAAGCGAGTCCCAAACATTAATCCCTGGCGTCAGGCCGGGCCGGTCGTGTCCGACCCGGCCTGGCGCCTTTGATTCAAGCGGCCCGTTGCTCACCCTTGAGCAGTTTTTTCTGGGCTTGCATGGCGAGCCCCAGCTCGTCCAGTTGGTCTTTGCCGAGGAGCTTTTTCGCGGTGGGGAAGAGTTCTTCCTCCTCTTCTTCGATGTGATGCTCAAGCAGCTCCTTCATCACCTTGACCCGACCGGCGAACTCAAGCGTGCCTGGCTGCGTATGAAGCAGATCAGGCAGCACCAGGGCGTCGACAGTCCGGTGTTCTTCCTTGGCTTCGTAATACATCTTGGCTTCCTCTTTACCACCGGCTTGCTTGATCGCCGGGTAGAGAATGTCCTCCTCCAGAGCGGTGTGGATTTGCAGTTCCTGCTCAATGCGTTGCAGCAGTTCGGCGCGTTTCTTCACGGCACGCTCTGTGGTCGCACAGAGCTCTTCCAGCAGCTTCTTGACTAATTTATGGTCTTGAACCAGCAGGTCGATAGCATTCATGGTGTCACCTCGTCGCGGGCGAATGAAAAATGGCTTGCATGAGGTTGAGTAGCAGTGGGCGGCAGGGTTCAACGCTGATGACGTCTGGTAGGGCACGCGTCAAGCTCAGGCTCGATACCGCTCTGCCAGAGGCGCCGAGGCCCGCGTCAGCAGGCGCCGGCAGCACGATCACAGAATAGGTTTGCCTCCCGTCACGGCGTAACGCGAACCCGAGATGTAGCTGGCTTCATCGGACCCCAGCAAGACATAGATTGGCGCCACCTCTACAGGTTGACCCGGCCGTCCCATCGGGTAACCGGAACCGAAGTTTCTCACCGCCTCATCAGGCATGGTGGCCGGGATCAGCGGGGTCCAGATCGGGCCGGGTGCGACGCTGTTGACGCGAATGCCCTGCTTGCCCAGCAATTGCGCAAGGCCTGCAGTGAAATTGGCAATGGCCCCTTTGGTGGCCGCATAGGCCAACAAGCTGGGTGACGGGTCGTCAGAGTTGACCGAGCTGGTGTTGATGATCGAGCCGCCTTTTGGCATCGAGGGCAGAGCGCGCTGGCAAATGCGGAAAATGGCGGTGATGTTGGTATCGAAGGTCTTTACCCATTCATCGTCGTCAATGTCGTCCAGGCTCTCATGGGCCATCTGGAACGCGGCGTTGTTGACCAGGATATCGATGCGACCAAACTGCGCCACGGTCTTGTCGACGATGTCATGGCAGTGCTGTTTCTGTGCCAGGTCGCCGGGCAGCAGCAGGCACTGGCGGCCCGCCGCTTTGACCCAGCGCGCGGTTTCCTGCGCATCGTCGTGTTCATTCAGATAGGCAATGGCAACGTCAGCGCCTTCTCGGGCATAGGCAATCGCCACCGCACGCCCGATGCCGCTGTCAGCACCGGTTATCAAGGCGATCTTGCCTGCGAGGCGATTGTTGCCGGTGTAGCTCTGCTCACCGCAGTCCGGATACGGATCCATCTTGCGCTGGGAACCGGGAACGCTTTGCGGTTGGGATGGGAAAGGAGGGGTAGGGTAGTCGCTCATGCTGGAAGCTCCTGCAGGGTTGGAACGCTCATTCCCGTTCGAAAGGCGCACCAGGCCAGTGTTGAAGTGGATCTTCGTGCTGAGCGACGAGCGGTTGATGCACCCATTCCCAGTGAATTTTTACCCTCCGCCTAGCTCTACCGCTGACGGGGCCTGCTGGCATGGGTGAGGCCCACGTTATCAAGGAGTCTGCAGTGCCTCGAATCATCACGCCTTCCACGCCGGAACATGAGATCGATCAGACGAACGAGAGGATGTTCGGTACGCCCAAGAAGCGGCTGGATTTCTATCAACGCGAAATTCAGTATGAGACCACCATCCTGGCCAACCGTACCGACGCTTATCTTGCGGCCCAGTCGTTCCTGGTGATCGCCTACGTGTCATCGATGGGTAACCTGAACCAAAGCTGGGGCGAAATGTTCACCCTGATGGTCCCGGCTTTTCTCGCACTGCTCGGCGTGCTCAGTACACTGAATGCCTGGCCTGGCATCCGCGCGGCCTTCCGGATTATCGAGCACTGGCAGATGAAGCAGAGCCACCTGCTGCGCAGCGAGCCGATGATGGGCCTGGCCTATGACGAGTCGCCGCTGTTCTGCGAGGCCGAAACCTCTCAGGCGGGGCACCGCAAATCGCTGCTGTTTTCCTTGCGCACGCCCTGGATTTTCCTGTGCTTCTGGGTGTTGCTGGGCAGCTATTCGGTTTTCATCCAGTTGGCGTGATCAGCGCGCGCTGGTCGGTGCCATGGGCGACCAGCACGCGCTGAAGAGAATCACGCTCAGCCTGCCAATGCCTTGATCAACTGCTCATTGAAGGCGGGGATGTCATCCGGCTGGCGGCTGGTGATGAGGTTGCCATCGACCACCACTTGTTCATCCAGCCACGTACCGCCCGCATTACGAATGTCATCTTGCAAGGTTTTGTAGCTGGTCATTCGCTTGCCTTTGGCCAACCCGCTCGATATCAGCAACCATGCGCCATGGCAGATGACCGCCAGCGGCTTGCCGGCCGCATCGTGGCTTTTAACCAGCTTCTGCGCGCCGGGAATCAAGCGAATCGTGTCCGAATTCTGCACACCGCCGGGCAGCACCAGGGCATCGTAGAGGTCAAGCTGCGCACTGTCGAAAGTCGCATCCACGCTGAACGCGTCGGCGGGTTTGTCATGGTTCCAGCCACGTACCGTGCCTTCTTTTTCGCTCAGGATATCGACCACCGCGCCGCTGTTTTCCAAGGCTTCACGCGGGCCGGTCAGTTCCACCTGTTCAAAGCCATCGGTGACCAGAAAGGCCACGCGCTTGCCGTTCAATTGTGCACTCATCATTTTCTCCTCGTGCTGATAGGCCTTTCATAAGGGCCTGCAAACAGCGAGCAAAGTTCCTGCTCGATGCCTGGCGGTATGGGGAGAACCTGCTAACGGTTGCGCACGGTATCCAATGCAGGCGACCAGACCGTATGACCGCAACGTGAACACGCCAGGGTGTCATGAGGCTCATGGTAGGCCGGGAAACCACAGCTCACGCAGCAATGCAACCCGGCGCCGGGCGGCGATGTGTACTCCGGGCGATGCTCGACCGGCAGCACTGACAAGCCTGGGCGTGTGTCTTGCTGATCGTAGAAATACAAACTGAGATCGCCATCGGTTTCCAGAAGGCCCAGTCGAACCTGGCCCAGGTGCTCGATACCTTGTTGGCGTAGCTCCATGAACAGCTCATTCGGTGAAATGTTCATGTGACGCAGCGAATGGATTTCGTACATGCCCTCTTTCACTACCGTGACCGGCAGCCCGTCGATCCAGGCCTCGCAGGTTCTGTTTCGCCTCATGAGGTAGACCGTTCCTCGGTAAAGCATGAACAGCGTGAGGAAAACCAAGGCCACCGGCAGCAGCGGTACATCTTCATAAAAGGTTACATCGCCGGCCGCTGAGCCCAGGGTGAGAATGACCACGAGCTCGAACCGGGACAGCTGTCTGATACCGCGCCGGCCACTGAATTTCAGAAAGAAGAACACGGCCAGGAAGGCCGCTGAAACACGCACAGCAACTTCCAGCAGAAAGGTAAAAGGAAAGTCGCCTATCAGCATCCGTTGCAGATCAAACGAAACCATTCGCTCCACCCTTCCTTCTGCCGTTGTCAGATAAAGGGTTGACCGTTCTCGCTCAGGGCTGGTTCATCGACTTGGCCTGGAGCTCTCCGCCCGCGTCACCAGGGAATCGGCGTGCCATCCCACGCCCAGAACGTTCCGCTCTGCGCCGGGCCGTGACGGCTCACAAGTGCCAGGATGCAGGTGGCGGCAAACGCGGGCGAGAACAGTTTGCCCGGCGGCACATTGCCCTGAAAGGGGCGGGAAAGCTGGGTGTCGGTGGTGCCGGGATGCAATGCAAGTACCGTTGACGCGGGGTTCAGTCGCTTCAGCTCGATGCTTGCAGTGCGCAGAAGCTGATTGAGCGCGGCTTTGCTGGCACGGTAGCTGTACCACCCACCCAGGTGATTGTCGCCGATCGACCCAACCCGCGCCGACAAGGCGACGAAGGCCATCGGTTGCCGACGCAGCAGCGGCAGCAAATGCTTGAGCAGCAGAACAGGGGCGAAACAGTTGGTTGTGAAAGTGCTCAGCAACCCCGCCATGTCTAGCTGGGTCAGTGCTTTTTCAGCCCTCGCCGGGCCTTCTTGCAGCACGCCAAGCGTGCTGAAGACCAGGTTCAGCTGGTCGCAGCAGGCGCCCACCTGCGCGGCCAGTGTTTGCAGTGCCTGCTCGGATCGGGCGTCGCAGTCGAGGCGAACCAACCGTCGCCCGTGCTCTGTGAACAAGGTATCCAGCGCAGGGCTGGTGGTGGCGCGTCGCGAAACGGCGAACACCAGCCCGATGTCATCACGCGCCAGCAACTGCGTGCACAATGCCAGGCCAATCCCTTGGCTGGCCCCGCAGACCAGCACGTTGGCGGGTGTGTGAAGGTCGTTTATCAGGCTCATTGGCGTGTCCTCTTGGCCGGGCGCTGGCGCCTCGTCCTGTGATGCCTGCCAACGTTCTTGCACATGGCAGGGGTGAGCTCACAGCAGGATATAGTCGCTGTACTGCCGTAAGCCGTCATGGGGCCCTTCGATCAAGTGCACGTAACGGCCGTTCACCCAGTCGATCGGCAGGCAATCGTCGACGTCCAGTACCGCATCGGTATGCGGCTTGAGCCAGTCTGCCTGCAGGCGCTGCTTGGCCAGTTGCTTGGCCTCGGCCTTGTCCCTGGCCACCACCAGCAGGTAGCGGTGTGCCTCGCCAAACACCCCGGGCTCGTAGCCGCCCAGGTTGATGAAGAACAACCTGGGATCGTGTGGGCCAGGCGCTACCTGACTGAATTCGAGGCGGTAGTGGTCAATACCGTCGACTTCCATCCATGCGTCGATGTGCAAGCCCGTTCGGCTCCCGAACCAGGCTTGGCGCAAATGTGGGTAGGCCTGTTCAAGTGAGTCCGCCTGGGCGAACAACACATCGTGGACCTCGATATTGGCCCGTGGGTGGCGTCCACCGAGCATGACGACGTACAGCATGAGCAATTCCTTCTATCTCGACTTTCATGGGTGTTCGATAACGGGGCGCGAGGCTTGCAGAAATATGCATGCTGGGCATTAAAAACTATACATGGCTCGTCAAATATCTGTACAAGCGTCTACTATTGTATAGTATTTAGCAAAGTGCTCGAGGTCAGAATGGCGCACCCTGCACGTTGGACCTGTCTGTGCCTGTTGCTAGCCGCCATGTCGTCGGCGGCAGACTGGCGAGCGGAGCTGCCTGCGGCGCAACGGCTGGGCGCCGGTGATTTCACCTGGTTCGGCCTGCGGCTGTATACCGCCCGGTTATGGGCAGTTGGCCCGGTTCAGGACTGGAACCAGCCGTTCGCCCTTGAGCTGCTCTATCACCGTTCATTGTCCAGGGACACGCTGGTCAAGGCCAGCCTCGAGGAAATGCAACGCCTGGGTGGCGGCAGCATGACGGCACAGCAACGCGCGGCATGGACCAGGGCGATTGAGCAGGCATTCGTGGACGTTAGCCCTGGCATGCGCATCACGGGCTTGTACCTGCCGGGGCAGGGTTGCCGCTTTTACGTCGACGGCAAACTGAGCCACGCGATCGACGATCCGGTGTTCGCCCGGGCCTTCTTCGCCATCTGGCTTGACCCGCGGGCCAGAGACCCCCAATTGCGTCAGCGGCTGCTTGGGCTGGCTGGCGATGACCGAGGAGCCTGAACATGTACAAAGCGCTGTTGCTGGCTGCCTGCCTGCTTCTGGGCAGTTGTGGCAATGTCGGTGTCGAGCACTATGCCCAGGAGCAACCGAAGCTGGACCTGGCGGCGTTCTTCTCGCGCCCGGTTCAGGCGTGGGGGATGTTCCAGAAGCGTTCCGGGGAGGTGGTCAAGCGCTTCCACGTGCGCATCGACAGCCGCCGCGAGGGTGAGCGGCTGATCCTCGACGAACATTTTCTTTATAGCGATGGCACACGCCAGCAACGTACCTGGACGCTGGTGCCGGACGGCCCCGGGCGCTGGCGGGGAACCGCGGGGGACGTGATCGGCGAGGCGCGTGGCGAAGTGGCGGGCAACGCGCTGCGATGGCGTTACCAACTGGACCTGCCGGTCGATGGGCGGCACTGGCAGGTAGACCTGGACGACTGGATGTACCTCATGGATGACGACACCCTGATCAACCGCTCGAGCATGAGCAAGCTGGGCGTTGAGATTGGCCAGATCACCTTGTTCTTCCGCCGCCTGCCAGAGGGCACACCATGAACCTGATCGCGCTGACCCAGCTGGTTTCGACCGGCGAAGCCAAGGAACTTGAACTGCTGTCGCTAGAGGGGGGCTTCTACCTCCTGCGCGCCCTGACCGACGCCGGCCCTGTGACATTGAGCGATGCCCAGGGGCAGCCCGTGCGCGTGCGCTCCACGACCGAACTGCGGCAGTTGCTGGCCGACCTGCCGCCGGTGCCCTGCATGCTGGTGCAGCAGGTGGTGCACGATGAGATGTGCGGGCAACGCGACGGCCCCATCGCGCCGCTGCGCGTACCGGTAACGCTCACCAGCCAGTGGTAGCCCGGACGATGCGCCTGGGCCTGGTGCTGGGTGACCAGCTGTCGTTCGACCTGGCAAGTCTGGCGTCCCTTGACCCTGCTCGCGATGCGGTCCTGATGGCGGAAGTGGAGGGGGAGGCCCGATACGTACCGCATCATCCGCTGAAGATCATTCTCATCTTCAGCGCCATGCGGCATTTTGCCCAGGCCCTGCGTGAACGGGGTTGGCAGGTGCACTATGTCGAGCTGGATGCCGAGGGTAACAGCGGCAGCATCGTGGGGGAGTTGCGTCGATGGCAACAAGCCTTGGGCGCCACCCACATTCACTTGACCGAGTGCGGTGAGTGGCGCCTGGAGCAGGCCTTGCGTGATGCCGAACTGCCGCTTGTATGGTTTCGCGACACGCGTTTTCTGTGCTCCCGTGAAGCCTTCGGGCGCTGGGCCACAGAACGTCGCCAGCTTCGTATGGAGCACTTCTACCGTGGCATGCGCAAGCGAACCGGCCTGCTCATGGAGCCTGACGGCAGCCCGGCAGGTGGGGCCTGGAATTTCGATGGCGACAATCGCAAACCGTTGCCACGGCAGCTGCGTGGCCCGTTCGCTGCGCATTTCGCGCAAGACGACATCACCGCAGCGGTGGTGGCCTTGGTGCGTCAGCGCTTCAGCGACCATTACGGTGGCGTCGACGGTTTCGACTACCCCGTGACCCACGCCGAGGCACAACAGCTGTGGCAGCATTTTCTGGATTTCGGCCTGGCGGCTTTCGGTGACTACCAGGATGCGATGGCCGAAGGCGAGCCGTACCTGTTTCATGCGCGCATCAGTGCGGCGCTCAACATCGGGCTTCTGGATGTGCGTCGTTTGTGCGACGACGTCGACAAAGCCTGGCGCGAGGGGCGGGTGCCGCTCAATGCAGCCGAAGGCTTCATTCGCCAGTTGATCGGCTGGCGTGAGTATGTGCGTGGCATCTATTGGCAGCGCATGCCGGCGTATGCCGGGCTCAATCACCTGAACAACGACCGGGCGCTGCCAGAATTCTACTGGACCGGGCACACCCGCATGCGCTGCATGGCCCAAGCCATCGGGCAGACCCTGCGGTTGGGCTACGCTCACCATATCCAGCGGTTGATGGTTACCGGCAACTTCGCCTTGCTGGCCGGTATCGTGCCGACCGCGATTTGTGAGTGGTACCTGGCGGTCTACATGGATGCCTTCGAGTGGGTCGAACTGCCCAACACGCTTGGCATGGTGATGCACGCCGATGGCGGCTACCTGGGGTCCAAGCCGTACTGCGCCAGTGGTCGTTATATCCAGCGCATGTCCGATCATTGCAAGTCTTGCAGTTACAGTGTCGACCAGGTGACCGAAGAGGAGGCCTGCCCGTTCAATGCCTTGTATTGGCATTTTCTCATTCGCCATCGCCCCCAGCTCTCGGCTAACCCGCGCCTGGCCCTGGTTTATCGTAGCCTCGATGGCATGCCCGCTGGCCGTCGCGATGCCGTGTGGCAACGTGGCCAGTCATTGCTGGCGCGGCTCGATGCGGGGCAGGCGTTATGAAAAAGAGCCTTCTGCCCAGCAAGGTTTGCGTGGTGTGTGGCCGGCCGTTCACCTGGCGCAAGCGCTGGGCACGCTGTTGGGAGCAGGTGCGTTACTGCTCCGAGCGATGTCGCCGGTCAGCGCCGCGCCGCGATGCGCGCCAGCAGGGGCAGGGCCAACGCCCAAATCGGCATCAGTAGCAGGCCGGTTTCCAGCGCGCCCAAGGGCAAGGAGACACCTGCCAGCCTGGCGCCGCCTACGTAGGCCAGAGGGCCGCCAATCGCCCCCAGCAGTGCGCCGATTCGCCAGTGCCTGCCGGCCCATGCCAGGCTGTGACGCATCCCGCTGGCCAGCACCAACCACAGCAGCGCTAGCCACAGCGGCAGGGGCCAGGCGTCGAAACCGAACACCCCCAGTGCTCCCAGCACGCTGTCGAGCACACAGCCGATAAAGGTGACGCGCACCAGCGCCTTGACCTCGGCATGGATGTCCGGGCACAGGCGCAGGTGCACTGCCACGCCCGGAATCACCAGCAGCAACAACAAGGGCCGCTCGGCCCCCAGCACGCAGATCCACCAGCCGGCTTGCAGCCAGAGGGCATTGGCGATCAGCCAGCGGCTGCGCATCAGGCACTGCCAGGCAAGGGCGCGCGGCGTGCCTGGGGTGCTGCCCAGAGCAGGTGCGCAACACCGATGGCGCGTTCCTCGAAACCGCCTTGGCAGTAGCAGAGGTAAAACTCCCACAAGCGCTGGAACATGTCGTCGTAGCCAAGGTCCGTCAGCGCAGTGCGTGCCTGACGCAGGTTTTCGCGCCAGTGTCGCAGGGTGTGGGCGTAGTCCAGGCCAAAATCTTCCATGTGCACAAGGTTCAGGCCAGTGTGCCGGCTGGCGGTGTCGAGCAACACGCTCAGCGAAGGCAGGGCGCCACCGGGGAAGATGTACCGCTGGATAAAGTCGACCGAGCGCTGCGCCTGGGCATAGCGCTGGTCGCGGATGGTGATTGCCTGCAATAGCATCAGGCCTTCAGGTTTGATGAGCGAAGCACACTGGCGGAAGTACACCGGCAGGTAGCGATGGCCAACCGCTTCGATCATCTCGATCGAAACCAGTTTGTCGAACGTGCCTTGAAGGTCGCGGTAGTCTTCGCGGAGCACTTGCACGCGCTGCCCCAGCCCCAAGGCCTTGACGCGCTCCAGGGTATGGCTGTACTGCGCCTCGGAGAGCGTCGTGGTGGTGACCCTGCAGCCGTAACGGGTGGCTGCGTGGATAGCGAGGCTGCCCCAGCCGCTGCCAATTTCCAGCAGGTGATCGTCAGGGCTCAGTTCGAGCTTCTGGCAGATGCGCTCCAGCTTGTGCAACTGGGCCTGCTCCAGTGTTTGCCCCGGGTGTTCGAATTGCGCAGCCGAATACATCATGGTGGGGTCCAGCAGCCGCTCGAACAGGGCATTGCCCAGGTCGTAGTGGGCCAGAATGTTGCGCCGGGCGCCGCGCTTGTCGTTGCGGTTGAGCCGGTGCAGCAGGCGCAGGGCAGGGCGGCCCAGGCGGGCCAGGCCGCCCTCGAGCGCGTCGAGCACTTCAAGGTTGGCGACGAACAGGCGGGTCACCAGCGCCAGGTCGGCGCTGCGCCAATAGCCGTGAATGTAGGCTTCGCCAGCACCGATCGAGCCATTGCCGGCGATCAGGCTCCAGGTGGCGTCATCGAGGATCTCCACCTCGGCCTGCAACGGGCTGTCGGCATCACCGAAACTCCACTGCTGCCCGTGGCTGAGCAGGCGCAGGTGGCCGTGACGCAGCTTGCCCAACTGGGCGAGCACGGCGCTTCGTGCCAGCCCGCCGAGCAGGGGCGCAAGGCCTGCGAACTTGCTAACGCTCAGGGTGGGATTTGACATCATCAAGGTCCTCGCAAGGTTGGCCGAGTGCCAGGTCACCCTGGCAGGTGGTGTGGTCATGCACGGGGGTGCGTTTGAGTAACAGGCGAAGCGCTTGCCAGTAGATGGCCGAGACAGTGCGCAGGCTCATCCATGGGAAGTTCAGGACATACCGACGCAGCGCTGCTCCATCCAGTGGCGTGCGGCGCAGGGCGAGGTCGGCCTCGAACACCTTTGTGCCGTCTTGCCAGTTCTGCATCTGAATGCGTACATGGTCCGTGTCCAGGAAGAAGCGCAGGCGATAGTCCATGTCCAGCGGCATGAACGGTGACACATGGAAGGCCTTGCCGACGCTGAAGGGCCTGGCAAGGTTGCCTTGCACCGGTAGCACGTAATGAAAGCGTTCACGCCAGGGTGTGTTGCGCACTTCCATCAGGATCGCGCTCAGGCGCCCGTCGCGGTCATGGCAGAAATAGAAGCTCACCGGGTTGAACGACAGCCCCCAGCACCGCAGTTGCGTGAGCAGCTGAACCCGGCCTTCGGGCAGGTGCCCCGTCGCCTGCCCGACCAGCAAGCGTGCAGCCTGGGCCAGCGATTCGCCTTGGCGGGTTTGGGCGGGCAGGTAGTCGGTCTCGCGCCAGCACAACGGCGCCAGACGCCAGCGTCCCAGCCAGCGTGACAGGCCCATCAGCCAGGATTGTTCGTCCAGGTCCAGGTAGAACATGCCGATCCGGTAGCGGAACGCGTGGACCCGCGGCGTCAGCCGTCGGTGGCTGATCCAGCCCAGGCAGAGGCTGCTGTTCACAGTTGCTCTCCGAAGTGCGCGGCCACCTTCAGTGCGCTGACCACCCCGTCTTCATGAAAGCCATTGCCCCAGTAGGCGCCACAAAAGTAACTGTGCTGCTGACCCTGCAGTTGCCCTTGGCATGCTTGGGCAGCTGATGCTGCAACGCTGTACTGGGGATGGGCGTACTGGAAACGGGCGATGACCTGCGCCGGGTCTATCAGTGCGGTCTGGTTGAGGCTCACGCAGAAGGTTGTCGGTGCCTGGATACCCTGCAGAAAGTTCATGTTGTAGGTCAGCGCGGCGGGAGCCCGCTCAGGGCCGCCCAGGCGGTAGTTCCAACTGGCCCAGGCGCGCTGGCGGCGTGGCAGCAGACGGGTATCGGTATGCAGCACCACGTCGTTGCTGGCGTAATCGATGGCGCTGAGTACGGCGCGCTCCTGGTTGCTGGGGTTTTCCAGCAGTGCCAGGGCCTGATCGCTGTGGCAAGCGAACACCACATTGTCGAAGCGCTCGGTGCCGGCCGCGCTCACGAGGGTCACGCCACCTTCGTCGCGGCTGACCCGGTAAACCTTGCAGTTGAGGCGGATGCGCTCAGCGAACGGTCGGCACAGCGGTGCGACATAGCTGCGCGAGCCGCCTTTGATCACCCGCCACTGTGGACGTTGGTTGACCGACAGCAAGCCGTGGTTGCGGCAGAAGCGCACAAAGAACTCAAGCGGGAAGTGGAGCATGTCTGCGCGAGACATCGACCAGATCGCCGACCCCATTGGCACGATGTAATGATCGATGAAGCGTTGCCCATAGCGGTTCGCGTGAAGGTAGTCGCCCAGCGTGGTGCTGGCATCGATACGCTGGTTGTCCAGGTCGGCCAGTGCCTGACGGTTGAAACGCAGAATGTCCCGGATCATCCCCCAGAACCCTGGGGACACCAGGTTGCTGCGTTGGGCGAACAGGGTGTTCAGGTCGTGGCCGTTATATTCCAGGCCCGTCATCGGGTCATGCACGGAAAAACTCATCTCGGTCGGCTGTGAAGGGACCTTGAGCTGGTCGAGCAAGCGGATGAAGTTCGGGTACGTCCAGTCGTTGAAGACGATAAAACCGGTATCTATCGCATGCCGCTGGCCTTTCCAGACCACATCAAGGGTGTGGGTGTGGCCCCCGACCCATTGCTCGGCCTCGAAAACCGTGACTTCGTGCTTGCGTGACAGCAAATGGGCGCAGGTCAGCCCCGCGATGCCACTGCCGATGATTGCTATACGCATGGATCATCATTCCTGTTCATGACGGGCGAGGCGTTGGCCCAGCGCCAGGCGCAAGCGCGCGGGCAGCGCCCCGAGCAGGCGCAACACCCAGGTGAAAAGACCGGGGAAGTTGATTTCCAGGGGGCGGCCGGGCAGGCGCCTGGCGATATGCCGGGCGGCACGCTGCGCAGACCACAGCTGTGGCATGGGGAAATCGTTGCGACGGGTCAGTGGCGTGTCCACGAAACCTGGGCTCACCAGGGTGACCGCGATGCCTTCGCGAGCCAGGTCGATTCGCTGTGATTCCACCAGATAGCGCACTGCAGCCTTGGACGCGCCATAGGCGCCAGCGCGGGGCAGGGCCAGCCAGGTCACCGAACTGCCCATGACCACCAGGTGGGGGTGTTGGCCTGCGCGAAGCAAGGGCAGTGCCGCCGCCAGGCAGTAGCTGACGCCCAGCAGGTTGGTGCGCATGACGCGCTCGACCAACGCCGGATCGAAATGCCCCGGCTCCAGATATTCGCAGGTGCCGGCATTGAAAATGGCCATGTCCAGGCCCCCCCAGGCCTGCTCGATATGCGCAGCGATGCCGGCGACCTGCTCCGGGTTGTCAAGATCGCCAATGGCCAGCAATACCTGCCCAGGAAACCGTTCGGCCAGCGGGGCAAGGCGGTCGGCGTGGCGCCCGCCCAAGGCGACCTGGTGGCCTTGTTCCAGGAGGATTTGCGCGAGCGCGGCACCGATACCGCTGCTGGCGCCGGTCAGCCAACAGCGGCTCATGCCAGCCTGCCTTTGAGCCAGCGGATCGCAGTGCCCATGAGGGGAAGGTGCTCATAAAGCAGGGCACCGGCGTCGAAATAGTCCTGGTGAAAATGCACACGGTCGCGCCAATGCAGGCAGCTGCATCCTTGCAACGTGATCGGCTGGCCCCCCGCCAGGCGCGGGTGGCAAAACTGCAGTGTCCAACGCAGGTAACCTTGCCCGGGCTTTATCTCGTCGGCGCTGGTGAAGGCGTAGCGGATATCGGTGGCGTTGGCGTACAACTGCTCGAAGTAGGCGCGCAGGGCCTGCAGCCCCTGTATCTGGTGCAGGGGATCACGGAAGGTGACATCGTCGCTGTACAGTTTATCCAGCGTGTCGAGGCTCGCCCCATCAAGGCGGGCGAAGCGCTCGGCGAACTGCTGTAGGTACGCTGACATACTGGGCTCCAGGCAATCCTGTACAACATTGAATTGTTGTACAGGTATAACTGAAGCCTAAGCTTTTATCTATACAAGTCAACGTTCTTGTATAGGTTTTTTGTCAGCGCTTGGCCTGGCCCTGCTGCCGGCGCAGTTCTGCCACTTCAGCCTCCAGCTCGCGAACCCTTTCCTCGGCGAATATCTGCGCTGTGACATCGCGCTGGATGCCGATGTAGTAGGTTAGCTGGTCCGCCTCGTTGTGCACGGGTGTGATGGACAACTCGTTCCAGAACAGGCTGCCGTCTTTGCGGTAGTTGCGCAGCACCTGGCAGCAGGGGCGGCCTTCGCGGATCGCTTCGCGGATGGTTGCGATGCCCGGCTGGTCGTGATCCTCGCCCTGAAGAAAACGGCAGTCCTGATAGAGGATATCGTCGGCGCAATAGCCGGTCAGGCGCTCGAAGGCCGGGTTGACGTAGATAAGGATGCTTTCATTGCCTTCCTGCTCGGCGACGACGATGCCATCGTTTGAATGTTCGACCATCAGTTGCAGGAGTTTTGCGTTGATCATGGGGCTCACCTACAGACACTTCGTATGCGATGTGCGCCGAAGGCTTCCGTGCAGAAGCTTTTGGCGCCGTTTGTTGCATGATGAACCAAGGAGGCTCGCCGCAGAAGGTGCATCTGGGTTTAGAATGTATCACCCCTTGAATGACACCTCGTTATGACCGACGCCACCCCACCCGAATTGCTACCCATGCGCGATGTGGTCAGCCTGACCGGCATCAATCCGGTGACCTTGCGTGCCTGGGAGCGGCGTCATGGGTTGATACGCCCGCAGCGCACCGAGGGCGGCCATCGCTTGTACACGGCCCAGGATGTGCAGCGCATACGCGACATCTTGCGCTGGACCGCCAACGGCCTGCCCATCAGCAAGGTTAGCGACAGGCTCGCCGGCCAGCCTGAGGCGCCTGTGCAGCAGCCCTCGGCCTTTGACGATTGGCGCGCCGCCGTTGCACGCGCCTCCAGGGCATTCGATGCGCAGGCGCTGGAAGCTATCCATGGGCAGCTGTTCACACTCTTGCCAAAGGCCACGGTGCTGCGGGAAGTGCTGATGCCGGTTTGGCACGAGCTGGCTTCAGGCACTGCGCCAGGCCAGCGTAGCCAATGGTTGTTTCTCGATACGTTCTTGCGCGCCCGGCTGTTGCTGCGCTTGCAGATGAACCAGGCCGATGCGCCACGGGTGCTGCTGGCGGGTACCGAGGGGCAAGCCGAGTGCCAGGTATTGTGCGCCGGGCTGCTGTTGAGCAGCGAGCAACAACGCATCGAAGTGCTCGGCTGCGGGCAGCCGCTGGAAGAGCTCCCGCTGCTGTGTGCGGCGATGCAGCCTGCGGCACTGGTGATCGCGCTGCAGCCGCCGGTGAGCCCTGCCTTGGCCAAGCGCCTGCGCTCGCTGCAGATGGACATTGCTTGTCCGCTGGCCTTGACGGGCGAGGGGCTGGCCGGTGTGCAAGCGGCCTTGCACGGGCTGCCGGTGTGCCTGCTGGACGAGCAGGGTGCTGACGTCGCGCGTGTGCTTGATGCCTTGCTCAGGGGGGCGCTGGACGTTTGAGCCTGGCCCTGCGCGATGCTCAGGGTGGTTGGGTCGTTGCTCGGCATGCTTTTGGCCCTTATCGGCGTCGATGAACAAGATCCTCAAGCAGTCGGGGAGCAACACGCCGGTCATCGGCTTCCGTCTGCTACGCCGTTTCCAATGTCCTGTTGGCAGTCTGCGGGCCGGTGATCATTGCGCTGACCGGCACCTGAGGCCTCATTGCTCACGCGGTGTTTTCAGGTTTGGACGGGGCCGTGTGCCACTGCTCCTTGGGCACCCATTTGG
Source organism: Pseudomonas sp. KCJK9058 (assembly GCF_046230975.1). Lineage (NCBI taxonomy): Bacteria > Pseudomonadati > Pseudomonadota > Gammaproteobacteria > Pseudomonadales > Pseudomonadaceae > Pseudomonas > Pseudomonas sp. KCJK9058. The sequence goes on along the minus strand of NZ_JBJJLR010000005.1, from coordinate 97,858 downwards.
GTTGCTCGGGATCGCCCAGGTAGTGAGGCGACATGATTTGCACCCCATACTCGTTGAACACGTCCTGGATATTGGCGTGCAACAGGCTCAAAAGCTGCGCGCGTGGCCTGGGCTCTGACGGAATGGCCTGGGCCACTAATCGATACTCGGGGTAGAAGTCCGACAGCGCCGTCTGGAATACCTGGGGCATGGGCGTTTGCAGCACGCCGTCGGTGCGCCGAGCCGCTTCCAGCAACATCGCCTCGACCTGACGCCACGGGGTGTCGTAGCCAATGGTCACCACGGTGTCGACCACATAGCCTGGCCCTTGCACGATTCGTGAGTAGTTCTTGGTCACCGAGCCGGTAATCATCGAGTTGGGAAGTGTCAGCACTTCGCCAAGCCCGGTGCGAATGGTCGTGGTGAACATGCCCACCTCGGTCACCGTGCCCTCGTAATCACCCACACGTACAAATTCACCGACGCGCAGCGTGCGCGTGTAGGTGAGAATCAGTCCGGCGGCGCCTTGGCCGATGACACTGGTCGCCCCCAGTGAAACCATCAGACCGAGCAACACTGACAACCCCTTGAAGGCATCGGTACCCGAGCCGGGTAGATAGGGGTAGGCCATCACCAGGGCAAATAGCCAGATCGCCAGCGACGTCAGGCGCATGGTCGGTTGCAAGGTTTCGGCGGTCAGCCATTTCAATGTGCCTGGGCGTGCCATGCGCCTTAGCACACGTTTGGAGAAAGCGCTGATGCCCCGGGCGATGAAGAAGATCGACAGTGCAACGGCCAGGCCGGGCATGGCACGCAAAATACCGCTGATCAGGTAGTTGAGCAGCGCCATCAGGTGGATATTGAGGCTTTCCCCCCAAGACCTTGTGTAGGGGAACTGAGACAGCACGAAGCCCAGCCACTGGTAGCAGAACAACAACACGAGCAACCAGTACAGCAGCCAGAGAGAGCGGTCGATAAGGTAGTACAGGTTCTGCAGGTCGAACAGTTGCGTGTGGCCGACCTTGAGGCGCTCGGAGTGTTTGCCCATCAGTTTAGGCAGCAGTCCCAGGAGCTTGCGTCGACAGTAGCCTGCGGCCTTTACCAGCATGAAAAAGATCAAGGTTGCCGCAGCGCTGTAGCCTACCGCGGTGAGCAAGAACCGCAGGCTTCGCGCCTGGCGGGTTTCCTCGACGACAAGGCGCAGGTTCTCGGCGGCCTGCTCGGCGGCTTCGCCTGTTGTAATGGTATCGGCCGCAGCATCCAGTGGCGTCACGATGAATGCCCGGCGCCCGCCCAGCAGCACCAGGTAGCTGTGCAGGATAGGGTCGACGCGAACCTCCAGATCGTTTGTTTCCTGAAGCGTATCCTCGATGACCTTCTTGGCGCGCTGGGCACGCACCGTGGGTGTTTCGCCCAGCAGCGTCGCACGAAAGACCAGCACCGTGCGGTTGATGACGGTCAGCGGCGCGGGTTCGGCAATCACACCCTCTATCTCTGGTCCAGGCTGAGGGGTGTCCGCATGGAGCAGGGGCGAGAACAGCAAGTGGATCAGTAGCATCAGCCCAGCAGCCCGCCCGAACCTGCGCTTGTTGCCCATTTAACAGCCCCTGTGCCGGCGTGTGGATTGCTACCAGCATAGTCGGCTTCAGCCAGCATTCAGTGGCTTAGTTCGCGGGCACGAGGATCACGAAGTTCTTCTTCATGTCTTCCACTACGGTCCATTTGCCCTTGGCGCCCGGTTCGATAATGAACGTGTCGCCAGCGGCCAGTGTGACCGGGGCGCAACCCTCAAGCTCGATGACGCAGCATCCACTCAGGACATGGCAGAACTCCCAGACTTTGTAGTCGATGCGCCACGCCCCGGTGCTGGCTTCCCATTCTCCGGAAATGCGACCTTGCTGTTCATCGTGATAGTACTTGGACGTCAGCGTGTGAGGGGTGCCTTCCAGGACTTCTTCAAAGAACGGAAGGTCGCGCAGCGGTTGGATATCCAGTTCGCGGAACACGGTCAGTTTCTGGTTCATGGCTGTTTCTCGAGCACGTTGTGAGTAGGGCGATACATTAAATAGGCTTCACCGGTGACGCCCAGCATCGGGTGCGGAACGATCTGGCAGGTTTTAACAATTTGAAAACCATGACGTTCGTAGAAGCGGCGTGCACCGTGGTTTTCTGCGTAATCGATCAGGCACAACCCATCAAGGCCCGCGTCGTCAGCGCGCTGCTGGGCGTGGCGAAGAAACTGGGCGCCCAGCCCCTGGCTCCGCCAGGCTTCATCCAGCGCCAGGCTGGATATGTACAAGGTATCGGGTATTTCCATGTCGGAATAAGGCGCGAGGACGGGGTCGGTCTCGACTGGGCTGTCAGGCGCTGCGCGCAAGGCATAGCTATGCATCATGCCGATGACGCGCCCTTCAAAAGTGGCCATCAGGCAGTTCTTGTATGAAAAGTCGCCCTGTTCTCTGGCATAGCGAGACGCACCGACACTCAGCAAGGCTTCTCCAGGTGCGGCGAGCTTGCTCCATATGTAATCGGCCATGCCCTCCGATGTCAGTTGAAAGAAGCGCGCAATATCATGCGCGTCCGAGACTCGAGCGGGTCTGAAGTCGATAGGCATGCACAGTGCTCCCATGGTGCCGGGGGTCAGTTTTCAAGGGCTACGCCTTTGGCAGGGAGGCAGGGTAGACGGTTATAGCGGTTCCCATGATGCTCTGCGCGAACACCATCAGCATGGCCTGCGACACGCCTCGTGGCCACATGGCCCGACCGATTTCAGGAACAGGGACGCTCCGCCGTCGCCACCTGCGCCGGGGTCATGCGCCAGTGCCCGGGCGGTTGGCAAGCAACTCGGCGACCAAGGCGCTGGTATCGACGATATCCAGTTGCGCCAGGCATCGCACGGGCAGGCGAAAGGGGGCGATGCTGTCGGCCACCAGTACCCGTTCGAACGCGCCGCTGTCGAACAGCTCGCCACCGGTGGTGAACAGGCCGTGGGTGGCCGCAGCCAGTAGGCGGCTGGCTCCGGCCTGCCGGCAGGCCTGGGCAGCGCGTAGCAGCGTCTGCCCCGTGCTGATCAGGTCATCGAACACGATGACGGTGCTGCCTGCCACGTTACCGACCAGGTGTTCGCCGCTCAGGCCTGCCTGCCGGCGGTGTTTTTCCATCATGGCCACCGAGACCGGGCGCGCCAGCAGGTGCGCCAGGACCTGGCGAAACTGCTCCGCGCGTTTGACGCCACCGATATCCGGCGACACCACCGTGACCGCCTGCTCACCGAGGAGCGGGGCCAGGCGTTGGGCGAACAGTGGGGTACATTGCAGGTTCCAGCTCGGGATTCGGTAGGCGTTGTCGAAGGCGCTGGGGTTGTGCACGTCCAGCGCCACAATGCGGTCCACGCCGCAGCTTTCCATCAGCCGAGCCACATGGCGAGTGATGATAGCGTCCTGAAACTCCACCTTGCGGTCCTTGCGACCATAACAGAGGTAAGGCGTGACTGCCGTCACCTGGCGGGCAGCAGCGTCCTTGAGCGCGCCACAGAAGAACAACAACCGGCATAGCTTGTCATGCGCGCTGTGGTGCGCGTCACCATACAGCGAGTGGAAGACGATGACCGATCGACCGTCCACCGATTCGCCAGGCCAGCACTTGTGCTCTCCGTCCTCGTAGTCGCGCTCTTCATGTGCAGACAGTGTCCTGCCCAGGCGTTGCGCCACGGCATTCCCATAGGCCTGGCTGCCTTGCAGGGCGAACAGCAACGGCGAGGTGTCATTCATGCCCTGCGCTCCAGAGGTCGTTCACAGCGACATGAGCTGCATGGCACTGTGCGGTTTGGTGAGTGTCTAGTCGAGCACAGCCAGTGGGCGACCGTTCAACCGTGAATCGCCAGGATACTGGAGTGAACCTTGTACAGGGTTTGCTCGGTAGTACTGCCGACGACCTTGCTCACCCCCTCGTGGTAGAGCGTGCCCATCACCACCACATCGAAGCCTTGCTGGTTCGCGTATTCGCTGACCACGTTACGGGCAGCGCCCCGCACCAGGTGCAGGTGGTCTGGCTTGATGCCATAGTGGCCGCCGAACGTCGCCATGCGCTCGCGCGCACGACCTGACATTTCCTCGACCAGTTTGTCGGTCCAGGCCACGGGTGCGGCGGCATAGGCGACGAAACTGGCGCTGGGTTCGTAGGCCTGCAGCAAATGCAGCTGCGCCTTGCAGCGTTGTGCCAGTGCCTGTGCCGATTGCAGGATGTGGTCGTTGAGCTTGTCGATCACCGGGTCGTGCTCGACCAGATCAACGGCGACCAGTATGCGCGTTGGCAGCTTCGTTTCAGCCTGGGCTACCAGGTGCAGCGGGATCGGGCAGCGGCGTAGTAATTGCCAGTCCAATGGCGTGAGCAGGGCACGGCTTAAGGCGGTTTCGTGCTGGATGTCCTTGATCACCATCCCGACCCGGTGCAGTTGGGCCAGCCGGATCAAGTCCTTGAGCGGGTCTTGATCGTCCAGTGTCTCGGCGTAGGCGGTAATGCCCAGCTCGCCCAGCGCCTTCACCTGCTCAGCGAGCCAAGCCTTGCGATGCTCGGCGTCCTGCTTGCGGGCGTTTTTGCGTAGCACCTGGTCCAGGGTTGCCAGGCGCGAGGGCAATTGACTGAGCGCCACCAGGTGCAAGGTAGCACCTGTCGCACTGCTCAGCGCTTGAGCACGCGTCAGGGCAGGCGAAGGGTGCAGGTCTGGATGGCAGATCAGCAGCAGTCTTGAGTAAGTATTCATGATGGCCTCCACCGCGGTGGCAGCCTCGATGAAGGCCCACCGGTTCAGGCCAAGCGTGACGCAGTGGGGCTCGATGACCTTGATATTTATCAAGATTGGCTGAATGTCAGCTTCGATAATGGCAGCGGTGCGGCGCTCCACGTCTGCGCCAGGAGGTGGTTGATGGGCCGTGGTGAATCACCTCCATGCAGACATCCGCTTCGAAAGGCGGCAAAGGCTTGCGACGGCGCAGAATTTCCACCCGCATCACGGCCTGTGCAGTCATGAACGCCAGGGCCTGATGGGCCAGGGCACGCGGCACATTATCGAGATAGACCTGGGATAACGTCTGCCGCCTTTCGGACCGCCGCACCATAACGCAGTGGTAGCGATTTTATACAGTCGTGTCGATCACGGTGGTTCGTCATGTATCAGAATCTGGCTGTTCTGGCTGCTTTACTGGTGCTGTACGCCAACCTGGCCGGCGCGCTCGAATCCAAACCTATCAACGGCCCTCTGCTGTTCCTGCTGGCGGGCCTGGTCACCGGCCCGGCCGGGTTCGGGTTGCTGAACCTTGCCTTGGACCGCCATGATCTTCGGCTACTGGCCGAACTCACCCTGGCGATCGTGTTGTTCAGCGATGCCGCCCAGGCTGATCTGGGCCAATTGCGCCTTCACCGTAGCCTGCCGCTACGCCTGCTGACGATTGGCCTGCCGCTGACCTTGGTCGCCGGCTGGCTAGCTGCGTGGCTGATATTTCCACGCATGCCATGGTTGGAAATGGCCCTGTTGTCGACGATCCTGGCACCCACCGACGCCGCCCTTGGCAGGGCGGTGGTGACCAACCCCCTCGTGTCGGCCAATGTGCGTGAGAGCCTGAATGTCGAAAGCGGGTTGAACGATGGCATCTGCGTGCCGGTTCTGCTCTTGCTGTTGGCATTGCTGGTGGAGAGCCGCTCGACGATGCCCTTTGCCCTGGCGGGGTACTTCTTGTTGGAGGAACTGGGTATTGGTGCCCTGACGGGGGCGGTCCTGGCACTGATGGTGGGAGGGCTGCTGCGTCTTTCCCAGCGCCACTGCCTGCAGATGGACTCATGGCAACAACTGGTGATGCCCGCCCTGGCTTTGTTGAGCTTCGCCACTGCCCAGGCAATGGGCGGTAGCGGGTTTATCGCCGCGTTCTGCGCAGGTCTGCTGACGGGTTACCTGTTCAAACGGGAAACACAGCCGCTGCTCAAGACCGGCGAATCCTGCGGTGAAGCGCTTTCGCTGTTGACGTGGGTGGTGTTCGGTGCCTATGTGGCGCCCAAGGCCTCGCAAATCTTGTCACCCGCGGTTTGGTTCTACGCGCTGCTGAGTCTTTCGCTGGTGCGTATGGTGCCTGTCTGGGTCAGCCTGGCCGGCAGCGAACTGGCTGCCGAGAGTCGTCTGTTCATTGGCTGGTTCGGCCCTCGTGGTCTGGCGTCTATCGTTTTCGCTGTGCTGGTACTCGATGCGCCGTTGCAAGAGGGCCGCACGATCATCGCCACGACCATCGCTTGCGTCGTGCTCAGCGTGGTATTGCACGGCGTCAGCGCCGCACCAGGTGCTCGTCTGCTGGGGCGCAGCGCGCAAAAGTGAAGGCCCGGACAGCCCGGGTCAGCAGTCACAGCCTCCATGATCAGATGGCTCAATGCCCGAAACAGCCAGACGTTGGCTATGCGTCAGGTCGTCCGGTAGCGTGGTGATGTTGTGCCCGCTTCGGATATCAGCCTCCAGCAATCCCAGGAATGCACCGATGGCAGGGTCTTCATGGATGGTTTCTACACGGCTGACCACGACTTCCCCGGCGCGTACGTCGGACGCTCAGCAGCGCCGCCGCCAACAATCAGGCAGACACCATCGCCCTTGATTCTGAAATTCTAAAGGTGTGTTCACCGGTCGCTAACATTTATCTGCGCAAAAGCTTGATACTCAATGAGCCGCCGACCTTGCTGAATGGGAGATGCCTTTGATGGAGTTACGCCAGCTTCGTTACTTTCTGAGTGTGCTGGAGTGTGGCAGCCTCGGCAGAGCCGCACTCGAAGCGGGCGTTGGGGTATCTGCGTTGAGCCAGCAACTCACGAAGCTCGAAAGTGAGTTGAGTACCCGCCTGCTGACACGCTCTAGCGTTGGCGTCACGCCCACCGCGGCAGGCTTGGCATTCGAATACCATGCGCGCCTGACGCTGCGCCAGGCCGATTACGCCATGTTGGCCGCACGCAGTGGGCGTATGAGTGGGTACGCCAGCGTCGGTATGGCACCCACCACGGCTTCGGTATTGGGCCTGGCGCTGATCGCCAGGATGCGCGAGCGCTACCCTGATATCCGTCTTCATTTGGTGGAAATGCTGTCGGGTTACCTGGTGAACCAGCTCAATACTCGGCACCTGGATTTGGCGGTGTTGTTCCAGCTGGAGGCTGGCATTCGGCTGGATGCGCGGCCGCTGCTGGAGGAGCGGCTGTTCGCATTGGTTCCGGTAGCCTTGGTCAAGGCTGACTGGGGGACGTCGCTGACGTTGCAGCAGATCGCCTCGCTGCCCTTGGTCATGCCCAGTGCCCAGCACGGTCTTCGCGCCACGTTACGCGTCATCCTTGAGCGCGTCGGATTGGACGCGAATATCGTCATGGAGGTTGATGGCCTGTCGCTTCTCATGGATTGCGTCAGCGCAGGTCACGCCGCGACGATCCAACCCGGCGCCACTGTAGCGCGGGCCATGCAGGCAGGCTTGCGGGTGTTTTCGATCGACGATCCGCAAGCTCAGCGTCGTAACTTGGTGGTGAGCCTGGTCGATGATGAACTCTCGCCTGCTGCACTTGCCACGCGAATCGTGCTGCATGAAGTGTCCCGCGAATTGGTGCAGCAGGATCGCTGGCCAGGGGCGCGTTTGCTGTGACCGCCTGCGAACGACCGTCCCTTTAGAAAAACTGAAGACCTCCCCACTGCAATCGTGTTTCGCCCAAGGTACGCGAACCCCTAGAGTCCGGGGTCCGCGAGGAGCTGCCCAACCCTGGCTTCTCGCTCCCTGGAGGCGACATGATCGATGTACTTGTCATTGGCGGCGGCAATGCTGCCCTCTGCGCCGCGCTGATGGCGCGCGAGGCCGGCGCCAGCGTGATGCTGGTGGAAGCCGCGCCCCGCGCCTGGCGAGGCGGCAACTCCCAACACACCCGTAACCTTCGGTGCATGCACGATGCCCCGCAGGACGTGCTGGTGGAGGCTTACCCTGAAGAAGAGTTCTGGCAGGATCTGCTGAAGGTTACTGATGGGCAGACCAACGAGGCCCTGGCGCGTCTGGTGATTCGTGCCTCGTCCGACTGCCGCGGCTGGATGCGCCGCCACGGCGTGCACTTCCAGCCCTCGTTGTCGGGTGCGCTGCACACTGCGCGGACCAACGCTTTCTTCATGGGCGGGGGCAAAGCCCTGGTCAATGCTTATTACCGCAGCGCCGAGCGGCTAGGTGTGCAGGTGCGCTACGACAGCCCGGTGTGCGACCTGGAGGTGCGCGATGGACGTTTCATCGCTGCCCACCTGGCGGCCCGCGACGTCAACGGGCGGCGCCTGCCCGCCGAGCGCATCGAGGCGCGCAGTTGCGTGCTGGCGGCCGGCGGCTTCGAGTCCAATCGACAATGGCTGCGCGAGGCCTGGGGGCAGAATGATCGCGGCGAGTGGCCGGCGGACAACTTCCTGGTGCGGGGCACGCGCTTCAACGATGGCGCGCTGCTGCGGCGCATGATCGACCTGGGTGCCGACACCATCGGCGACCCGACCCAGGCCCACATGGTCGCCATCGATGCCCGCGCACCGCTGTACGACGGCGGTATCTGCACGCGCATCGACTGCGTGTCGCTGGGCGTGGTGGTGAATCGCGACGGCCAGCGTTTCTACGACGAAGGCGAGGATTTCTGGCCCAAGCGCTATGCCATCTGGGGGCGCCTGGTCGCCCAGCAGCCTGGCCAGGTGGGGTTCTCGATCATCGACCAGAAGGCCCTGGGCCGTTTCATGCCGCCGGTGTTCCCTGGCACCCGCGCCGACAGTCTCGAGGCCTTGGCCGTAGCCCTCGAGCTACCGGTGCCTGCGTTTCTCGAGACCCTGCGCGCCTACAACCAGGCATGCCGCCCCGGCACGTTCGACCACACCCGGCTGGACGATTGCCGCACCGACGGCGTGCAACCGGTCAAGAGCCATTGGGCCTTGCCAATCGATAAGCCGCCGTTCTTCGGTTACCCGCTGCGTCCGGGGGTGACGTTCACTTACCTCGGCCTGCGCACCGATGCTACGGCCGCCGTGCATTTCGCTGGACGGCCCAGCCCCAACCTGTTCGTCGCCGGCGAGATGATGGCCGGCAACGTGCTGGGCAAGGGCTACACCGCCGGTGTCGGCATGTCCATCGGTACCGCGTTTGGCCGCATCGCCGGCACCCAGGCGGCTGCTGCCGCCGGCCATTGTGTTTCCCCCTTGGAGGCCCAGCATGACTGTGCAAATGCCTGACCCCCGCGTGTTCGACCCCACCCCGCCACAGGCCGGACTGATCCCGCTGCTGAACCTGGACGAGCAGGAGGTGGACCGGCAGATGCGCATCTGCAACGCCTGCCGTTATTGCGAGGGGTTCTGTGCCGTGTTCCCGGCGATGACCCGTCGACTCGACTTCGGCAAGGCCGACATCCACTATCTGGCCAACCTCTGCCACAACTGTGGCGCCTGCTTGCACGCTTGTCAGTACGCCGCACCGCATGCGTTCGCGGTGAACGTGCCGCAGGCCATGGCCAAGGTACGCGGGCAGACCTACGCCGAGTACGCTTGGCCGGCCCGTTTCGGTCAGCTGTACCGGCGCAATGGCACCTTCGTCGCCGTGGCGTTGGCGCTGGCGCTGTCGCTGTTCTTGCTGCTGGCCTTGCAGGTCAGCGGCACTTTGCTGCCTGGGCGGCTGGCCGGAGACTTCTACGCTGTGTTCCCGCACAACACCTTGGCGCTCCTGTTCGGTGGCGTGTTCAGCGCAGCCGGGGTGGCCCTGGGCGTGGCGTTGAGGCGCTTCTGGCGCACGGTGTCGCCCGCCCAAGCGCGGCAACCGGCCAACGGTGCATTGCAGGAGGCAGCGAGCGCAGTGCTGACGCTCAAGTACTTGGATGGCGGCCATGGCCAAGGCTGCAACAACGCCGACGATCGCTACACGCTGTGGCGTCGACGCTATCATCATTTGACCTTCTACGGCTTCATGCTGTGCTTTGCCGCCACCGTGGTCGCCACCGGTTATCACTACCTGCTGGGCCTGCATGCGCCATACCCGCTGCTCAGCCTGCCGGTGGTCCTCGGCACCCTCGGCGGCATCGGCCTGATCGTCGGGCCAGCGGGCCTGCTGGCGTTGAACCTGCGCCGCGCGCCAGAGCATGGCGACGCCGCGCAGCGCCCCATGGACCGTGCGTTCATCCTGCTTCTGCTGTTGGTCAGCACGACCGGTATGGCGTTGCTGGCCCTGCGTGACACCGAGGTGATGGCGATCCTGCTGGCCGTGCACCTGGGCACCGTCATGGCACTGTTCGTGACCTTGCCCTATGGCAAGTTCGCCCATGGCCTGTTCCGCAGTGCCGCGCTGCTGAAGTTTGCGATCGAAAAGCGCCGGCCCGACCCTCACGGCTTGGGCGGGGACTGAACCATGCCCGGGATGCGATGCGACACCGTGTGTTCAGCCTGGCGAGCAACGCAGTGGCCACCGTGGTGATCTTGCTTTGCGAGGGTGCCTGTGAGCGCGAACCCCTGCTGCGCCGCCTGAATGGTGCGCCGGTAGCGGCACCTGCGGCCGAAGCAGACGCAGCCCAGGCCGACTGGTCCGCCGAACCTCATCGCCACGGCTGACCTAACTGTACACCCCGCATTGACACAAACGCCCACCTGGCATCAAGTGATGCCGGGTGGGGAAGGGGGCCGTCTTCCCGTCGGCCAGCCACGCACAATAAAAACAAGAGAACAAACCATGCTCGCACTTCTGGGCCTGATCATGGTGGTGACCTTCACCTACCTGATCATGAGTAAACGCCTGTCCCCGATCGTCGCACTGACCATCGTGCCGATTGTTTTCGCCCTTGTTGGCGGTTTCGCGCCAGACCTGGGCAAGATGATGCTCGATGGGCTGAAAATGGTCGCACCGTCTGCCGCGCTGCTGCTGTTCGCCATCCTGTTCTTCGGCCTGATGATCGACGCCGGCCTGTTCGACCCGCTGATCCGCAAGATTCTCAAGCGGGTGAATGGCGACCCGATCAAGATCGCTATCGGCACCGCTCTGCTGTCGCTGCTGGTGGCGCTGGACGGTGATGGCACCACGACTTACATGATTACCTGCGCGGCCATGCTGCCGCTGTACAAGCGCATCGGCATGAACCCGATGATCCTGGCGACCGTATCGATGCTGTCATTGAGCATCATGAGCGGCATGAGCCCGTGGGGTGGTCCCGCCACCCGCGCCATTGCCGCGCTCGGTCTGGATGCGACCGAGTACTTCATTCCGATGTTGCCCACCGTCATCGGTGGGGCGGCATGGGTCGTGTTCACCGCCTACCTGCTGGGCCGTGCCGAGCGCCGGCGTATCGGCAATATTGCCCTGGAGTCCGGTGGCGGCAACTGCTATATCAAGGAAATCCTTGGCGACAGCCCGCACAAGCGCCCGCGCCTTGCCTATGTGAACCTGGTGCTGGTGATTGTCGTCATGACTGCGCTGGTGCTGGGGCTGATGCATGCGGCCATCCTGTTCATGATCGGTTTCGTCGCCGCGCTGATGATCAACTACCCGCAGCTGAAGGTGCAGAAAGAACGCATCCTCGCCCATTCGGGCAACGCCATGACCGTGGTGTTGCTGGTGTTCGCCGCGGGCATCTTTGCCGGTATTTTCTCGGGTACCAAGATGGTCGATGCATTGGCCCAGACGCTGGTGGACTGGATTCCGGATGCGTGGAGCCACTGGTTCCCGCTGGTGGTGGCGCTGACCAGCATGCCGCTGACCTTCGTGCTGTCCAACGACGCGTACTACTTCGGCGTTGTGCCGATCCTGGCCAATGCCGCGGCCGCGTATGGCATCGACCCGGTGGAAATTGCCCGCGCCTCGGTGCTGGGGCAGCCTGTGCACCTGATGAGCCCGCTGGTGGCTTCCACCTTGTTGCTGGTGGGCATGGTCGACAGGGATATCGGTGATTTCCAGAAAGCCACCTTCAAGTGGGCCGTGCTCACTTCTCTGGTGATCACGGCGCTGGCACTGCTGACGGGCGCCTTGCCTTTCATGGTTTGAAGCACTCAGGGCGCCGCTTGCGGGTACGGTGACACCCCATTTCTGGAACTATCGTACTGTTTCAAGCCTTCGATTTTGTCATCTTACGATTCCTCTCCAAGCCCCATTGAGCTGCATAAATCAAAGGTTTCAGGGTGCGTCGGGATTTCCCACAAAAAGCACTGATGGCACGTTGACTCTCCCCTTAGGGGGAGACTTTAGACTCCCGGCCCTCGATAGATCTGGCCTGAAAACAGCTTTTTTGGCCCGATGACTTTATTCATTCAATGCGGCTTTTGTAGGGAAACAATCAATGAATAATCCGTTGGAACTGGACAGCGTTATCAGCAGTACACAGGAGATTCTTGCGCAGTTGCTGGTGTTGGACAGGGGCGACGTGACAGAGCACAGCAGTATCGTTGACGACCTCAGCGCCGACTCGCTGGACATCGTCGACCTGAGCTTCCAGCTGGGCCGTCAGTACGGTTGCACCTTGCCGAAAACCAGCGTGCTGGATCACGCGGTAGCGGTGTTTGGCGACGCCACCCGGTTTATCGAAAAAGGCCGAATCACGCAGGACGGCGTGGCCTTGCTGGAGCAGAGCCTCAGCGCTTATGCGCCGGGCCAGTTGCACGTGGGCATGCAGCCGGGCGATGTCTTCTCAGCCACCACCGTGCGGAACTGGGCGCAGCAATGCCATAACGTGTTCAACCACCTCCCCGAAACCTGCCCTGAGTGTGGCGCGGCTCATGCCCAACTCAATGAACGCCAACAAGTGGTGTGTGGCGGTTGCAGTGCTCGCCTGACCCCTCTGGACGGTGACTCGATCTCCCGTCTGTTGGTTGAGCAGTACGCGGCCACCCAGTTGAAGGCTTCGGCGTAGGGGGTGCCTTGATGCAGGCCCGAGAGGTTCTGGTCACCGGCTATGGACTGGTGGCTCCCACGGCACTGGATGCGGCCTCGCTGTTCACGACGATCAGCGAAAACCGTTCCTGCATTGGCCAGCACCCGGCGTTTGTCGAACTGGGGTTTGCGAACCCGGCGGCCGGATTTATCGATGAGCAACAATGGCAGGTCATCGCGGCGGCCTTTCCGGGCGACTTGCAGACCACCTCCCGCCAGGAATGGCTGGCGCATTACGTGGCCCGTCAGGCGCTGGCCCATGCCGGGTTGGCCGACGGCGCTTTTGCCCGAGTCGCCAGCGGTATTTTCGTCGGGGCCAACAAACATTGCGTGAGCGGTGATTTGCGGGACGCCAGCCGTTACATGGACGATCAGGGGCGGGTCGATCTCGACCAGTTCCTGGATAACCACACCCTCAGCGGTGGGGCGTTTGCCCGGCGGGTTGATCAGCAAACCTGCCATCTCGCCGAATGGCTGGGCGTCCGTGACCATATCTCCACGCATTCCGATGCCTGTGCCGCCGGCACCATGGCCATCGGCAGCGCCTATCGGGCGATCGCCCGTGGCGAGATCGACCTGGCGTTGTGTGGCGCTGTGGAGTTGATGGCCCATGAATTGTCCTACTACAGCTTTGATGGGCTGGGCGCACTCTGCCAGCGCGTGGACTTTTCCCCACAAGAACAGAGCCGGCCGTTCATGCCGGACCGCTGCGGCTTTGTGCTGAGTGAAGGGGCGGCGCTGTTGGTGCTGGAATCCCGCGAGCATGCCGAGCGTCGTCAGGCCTGTTCGCTGGGCCGGGTGCTGGGTTACGCGAATCTGTGCGAGGCAGAGAAAATCACCTCCAGCAGCCGCGACGGCAGCAAGTATGCCGCCTGCATGACGGCGGCCCTGGCCGATGCCGAACTGACCAGTGCGGCTGTGGACCATGTGAATGTTCACGGTACGTCGACACAGGCCAATGACCGTTGCGAGGCCCTGGGCCTGGTGCAGGTCTTCGGCGAAACCCTGGAGCAGATGACGTTCACTGCCAACAAGTCTGCCGTAGGGCATTCGTTGGCCGGCAGCGGTGCCATTGAGGCAGTGCTGTCGTTGATGAGCATTCAGTTGGGCGTGGCCTTGCCGACCCTCAATTTTCAGCCGGAAAAATCCGAATTTCCGGCGTTGAAATTCCTTTGTGAACCGTTGCAGCAACCGATCAATGTCGTGCTTTCCAACTCCTTCGGGTTTGGTGGCGTGAACAGTTCGTTGGTGCTGGGCAGGGCATGACATGACCAGATCCAATTCAACCGCTGTTTATATCACTGCTGCGTCGGTACTCAACGCCGCCGGTACTGAGTGTGCGCCTCGTGACAGTCAACCTCAGGCCGCGCAACCGCTGGATTTCGACCCGGCACGTCTGGCCCATTGTGTGGCAGCGCCCGCCTTGCCGGCGGGTGTGTACGACCGCAAACTGTCCCGCAGCCTCGAGCCTCAGGGCGCGCGCCTGCTGTATTGCGCCGGCCGTCTCGCCGAGACCTTGCGTGGGCTGGGACTGCCCGACGAGCGGATCGCATTGACCGCTGCCATTCCGGAAGTGGATGGCCCCAGCTCGTGCTGGGATGCAGTGCAGGCCATTGGTGCACAACCGGCAGATCTGTTGGCGCAATTCTTTGCCCACACACCGCCGCTGCATGCGCTGATGATGCTCAACAGCAGCGTCATGGCCCACGCGGCTGAGGCCTTGCGCTGCAAGGGGCCCATGGGCGGTTTTTGCTCCCAGGGCAATGCGGGGCTGGATGCTTTGATGGAGGCCGCTGCCCATCTGAGCGAAAGCCGTGCCGATGCTGCCGTCGTCGTCAGCAGCAGTCCGAACATCACCCCCGCGTTGTACCTGCGTGACGCTACTCACCCACCTGTGAACCCCGGCCCGTGGGTTTTCGGCGAAGGTGCTGCGGCACTGTTGCTGACGACCAACCCGGGCAGCGGTGCTCAATCTGCGTTGCGTATTGCCGGGTTTGCACGGGGTTACAGCGCGCAACCCGAGCGTGGACTGGCGGTTGGTCGCGACGTCATCGAGCGTGCTTTGAGCAACGAAAAACTGTGCCTCAGCGATGTCGGGCAAGTCGTCGCCGATGCACAGGATCCGCAGATTGCCGCGTTGTTTACCCTATCGGGGCACACCCTCGAACACTCCAAGGCGTTGCTAGGTGACTTGGGCGCCAGCGCCTTGCTCAGCGAAATTGCTGTGACCTGGGCACTGGATTGCAGCCGTTACACGCTGTTGCTCGACCATAGCCGAGGCGGGCATTGGGGCGCGGTGCTGCTGGCCAGAACGTCGTCGGACACAGAGACAATGGAGAGTTACCCATGAGCCCCACACGGATCGTGATCACGGGCATGGGCGCCGTCACCGGCTTCGGTTTCGAGTGGCAGTCCATGTGGCAAAGCATGTTGGCCGGCGAGCATTGCATTCGGCCATGGCAACCGGAAGGCGTCGAGGCGGGTGCGTTCCCCGTGCGTTACGCAGCGCCCGTGGATATGGGCTTGATGCCGGCACACTTGAAAGACCATCCGGCCTGGGGATTGTCGCTGGAAAAACGCACCCGCTTGGGTTGGGTCGCGGCCACCCAAGCCATTGCCGATAGTGGTCTGAGCCCCGAACAGTTGCGTGGCGCGGCGGTATTGTCAGCGTCCGGCGCACCTGCTCATCGTTTGCAGGACATGCTGCTCAGCCTGGCGGATAACCCGGCGCAGGCGCCGTCCTGGGCTCAATTGATGGCGCGACAGGCGCAGGTCGATCCTGACAGTTCACTGTGTCAGAGCAACGACCGCCTTGCGCGGGTGATTGCCGATGGCATCGGCAGTGAAGGCCCGGTGATCAATATCAGCAGCGCCTGCGCGGGAGCGTCCCAGGCCATCGGCAATGCATTCCAGATGATCCGTCGCGGCGAGGTCGAGCTGGCCATTGCCGGGGGCGCCGATTCGGTGCTGAGCCTGGACACCATGACCGCGCTGTATCTGCTCGGCGCCGCCAGCAGCGAACAGCGCTGGGGCACCGAACTGTGTCGGCCGTTCGACCGCCATCGCAGTGGCTTGATTGCGGGTGAAGGCGGTGGTTTTGTCGTGCTCGAAACCCTCGAACGGGCGCTCGCCCGAGGGGCCACGCCGTACGCCGAAGTGCTGGGTTTCGGCAGCAGCCTGGATGCCTACAAAATCACCGCCCCCGACCCGCAGGGCCGTGGCGCGGTGCTGGCGATGCAGGCGGCCCTGACGGATGCCGGGCTGGCGCCACAACAGGTCGACCTGATCAATGCCCACGGTACCTCGACACCCCTCAACGATGCCGCCGAAACCCTGGCGATCAAGACCCTGTTCGCCGAGCGCGAACATTATCGGCGGTTGCTGGTGACGGCCAACAAATCCCAGTTCGGCCACCTGATTGCGGCCGCCGGAGCACCGGAGTTCATGCTCACGGCCCTGGCCTGCCGGGATGATCGGGTCACGCCGACCCTGAACCTGCAGGATGCCGACGAACAATGCGACCTTGACTACTGCGCCCATCAAGCGGTCAAGCGCAAGGTTGACGTTGCCCTGAGCAACTCCTTCGGTTTCGGCGGCCTCAACACTTCACTGGCGCTGGGCAAGTACCGGGAGGCGCCGCGATGAAACAGGCGGTCGCGATTGCCGGTGCGGGTTGCGTGTTGCCCAGCGGTTGGGGTGTCGAGCCTTTCTGGGCGGCCGCAACCGAAGGGCGCAGTGCAATTACGGCGCTGAACGCCCGACGGTTCAGCAGCGAACGCGTGGTGGCGTTCGGGCAAATTCAGGATCAGGACCACCAACGCAGCCGACAAGACCTTGCGCAAAACCTTCAGCGTTACTGCACGCCGGCAGTGATCTGGGGTGTCAGCGCGGTACGTCAGGCGTTGGAAGAAGCCGGCCTGGCCGATGAGCCGCCGGATGTCCGTTTCGGTTTGTATTGCTGTCAGGGCGGCTACACCCATCCGTCTCTGGAATCCTATGCCGAGTTGTTGCTCGGCTGTCGGCAGGACGGCGTCGCCGACATGGCGGCGTTCGCCAAACGGATCCTGCAAGACCGTGCGCAGGACCCTTTTCTGGTGCTCAAAGGCTTGAGCAACTGCTTGCTGGGTGTCACCAGCCTGGCGCTGAAACTGGTGGGCGAGTGCAACGCCTATATGCAAGGTGTCGCCGGCAACTTGGCAGCCTTGCGTGAGGCTACGGCCGCTTTGCAGGATGGCCGAATTGACGCGGCAATCGTTGTCGGTGCGGGCAGCGAGCTGGATGCCCTGGCGCTGTCCGGGTTGGTCCAGGCGGGTGTCATCAGCGCCAACGGCTCGAACACGCTGCTGCCGTTTGACCTTCGGGGCACTGGCGGCATTGCCGGGGAGGGCGCGGCAGCGCTGGTGCTGCGCCGGCGCGAAGACCTGCCGGCCGGTCCTCAGGCGTGCCTCGCCGACATGACGGCCCATGCCTCCCTCGGTCGCTTGAGCCTGCCCGACAGCCCAACCGATGTGTTGGTGTGCAGCGGCACCGGCGATGCGCACAAAGACCGCGTGTTGTGCCAGACGCTGGCCCTTGCGCGCGCCTCGCACATCACCAGCGGGTTGGCGATCAACGGCATTCTCAGCGCGGCGCCGAGCCTGGTGGATCTGACTCTTGCGCGTTGCGCATTGCTGGCCCAAAGCGTGCCGCCGATTGCCGGTTTGCAGCAACCAGTGGCGAACCTGCCGTTCATTCAGGGCGCGCCCCACAGCGCGAGCCTTGCGCACTGCCTGGTGCTGAACCGCGACGACAACGGATTCAGCGCCGCCTATCAAGTGCTCTACAGCGCAAAGGTCACTCAGGACTGCCGCTGACTGCCGCCTCTTTTTTACTTTCAAGGGATATGACTGTCATGGATTATCGCGATTTCGTTCGGCCCAAATTCGTCGGCCTGCTCCAGGCACTGGGCCTGGAGTGTGAATTTGAGCGCGCCCTCGGTAGCCAGTTGTTCTACCGCAACCCCAAGGGCGATATGGTCACGGTCACCGACTTTCTCGGCGGTTACGGTGCGGCACTGTTCGGCCACAACGACCCTCAGTTTGTCGATCAGCTATGTGCGCTGCTGCGCAGCGACGTGCCGTTCAACGCACAAATGTCGATCCGCGGTGCGGCCGGGCAATTGGGGCGAGCGCTCAGCGACGCCTTCAATCGCGAACTGAAGAACACCGAACGTTATATTTCGACTTTCTCCAACAGCGGCGCGGAGGCGGTGGAGATCGCCGTCAAGCACGCGGAGTTCCGTCGCCAGAAGAGCCTGCAAAAGCAGTTCGACGACATCGATTTCACCCTGGCCAGCCTGACCGCCAGCGAACACGCTTACCGCGAACTGGATGTGGCCGACCTCGACCTGCCTGCAGGTGTCCTGCCGGCCACCCTTAACAGCGTGACCTTGCGTCAGGTGGTTGAAGCCGTTCGCCAACACAACCTGGCGCAGTTGCACATCGAACCGGTATTCGTCGCCCTGCGCGGCAGCTTCCACGGCAAATTGGTCAATACCGTGCAACTGACCTATGGCCGTCAGTACCGCGCGCCGTTTTCCCGTTTTGGTCTGAACGTCGAGTTCATCGACCCACAGCAGCCCCATCAGTTGCAGGCATTGCCGGCCCGGCACACGCACCATTGGTTGAGCCTGCAATGGGACGGCGAACACCTGCACGTGCTGCAACTGCCGTTCAGTGCGATTACCGCTGTGTTGATGGAACCGATTCAGGGCGAAGGCGGTATCAACGAGTTCGCGGCCGAGTTCTATCTGGGGCTGCGCAAGCTGTGTAACGAGCAACAATGCCCGCTGGTGGTCGATGAAGTGCAGTCGGGTTTTGGTCGCGCCGGGACGTTTCTTGCCAGCAGCCAGTTCAACCTGCAAGGCGACTATTATTGCCTGTCCAAGGCCCTCGGCGGCGGCTTGATGAAAATCGCCGCGACGGTGATCCGCAGCAGCCACTACGAAGGCGAGTTCAGCTACATCCACAGCTCGACCTTCGCCGAGGACGACCCGTCCTGCCATATCGCGCTGTCGGCATTGCGCCGGTTGTTCGCCGATGACGACGCGATGCTCAAAGACATATGCACCAAGGGCGCCTACCTCAAAGCCTCGCTCAATGAACTGAAGATGGCCTATCCGGATGTGATCGCCGATGTGCGCGGGCGTGGCTTGCTGGTGGGGCTGGAATTGCACGATTTGAGTGTCAGCAGCTCGCTGGTACAGGCGTCGGCCCAGTACAATGATGCCTTGGGTTACTTGATCGCCGGTTACCTGTTGCAATTCGAAGCGTTGCGGGTGGCACCGTCGGGCAGCAACTCCAACGTGATTCGCCTGGAGCCGCCAGCCTGTATCACCCTGGGCGAAATCGACAAGCTGATCGCTGCCCTGCAACGGGTCTGCGACATGCTGCGCCGTGGCGATGCCTTGCCGTTGGCGGCGGGTATCTGCGCGGACTCGATGCCCGCCGTGCCAGCCCGTCAGGACGATTTTCGGGTGGCCGAGCCCGTTGAAAACAGGGATGCCAAGGTCGAAGTCGTCGCTCGGGTAGCGTTCATCAACCACCTGATCGATGCCGATATCCTCGGTGACGTCGATCCCTCGCTGGCAGCCCTGAGCCCGGAACAAAAACGCACGTTCATCAATCGCACCAAGCCTGAACGCCGCGCTGTGCCAGTCGGCCCGGTGATCATTCGGTCGCGCCTCGGCATGGCGGTGGAGTTCACGTTATACCCGCTGTGCATGGACTCGGATGCCATGGCCGAGTACATCCGCAGCGGTGACCTGGACAGCATTCGCGAAGAAGTCGGCAGGCGTGTCACCGATGCCCGCGCCGATGGCTGCAGCATCGCCGGCCTCGGGATGTACACCTCGATCGTCACCAACAATTGTCAGGCGCTGAAGATTGCCGACATGGCGCTGACGTCCGGCAACGCCCTGACCATCGGCATGGGGCTCGAAGCCATCGAGCAAGGCTGTGTACAGCAAGGTCTGGCACTTTGCGAGCAAACCGCTGCCGTTGTCGGCGCCGCCGGTAACGTTGCGTCGACCTATGCCTCGGTGCTGTCCGCCACCGTCGATCACCTGATTCTGATTGGCAGCGGTCGTGACGGCTCGGTTCGGCGCCTGGAGAAAACCGCGCAACAGATCTACGCCGACGCGGCCCGTTCGATCCTCAAAGGCACGGCCGAACACGACCGGTTGGCGCAGCGACTGCTGACCCTTGATGGTTTTCGTGGCGTGTTGCACTCACATGGCCAAAAAGCCGACCTCGGTTTGCACATCGCCCGTCTGGTGGATGAGCGCCTTGGCGCGAACGCCTTCATCACGGTCACCAACGATCTCGACGCCATCAAGGGCGCACGGATTGTCCTGTGCGCTGCCAATGCGCCTCAGCCGTTCCTCGGTGCCGAACATTTCGCCGAGCGCAGCGTGATTTGCGATATCGCCGTGCCGCTGAACGTCCATCAAGACCTGCCGAGCCAACGCGAAGACGTGCTCTATATGCACGGCGGCATCGTCCAGACGCCGTTCGACGATGGCCTGGCGCCCAACGTGCGGGCCTATCTGAAAAAAGGTCAGCTGTATGCGTGCATGGCCGAGTCGGTGTTGATGGGCTTGTCTGGCATGAGCCAGCACGGCTCCTACGGCGATATCAGCCGTGAGCAAGTTCAGCAGGTCCGCGCACTGGCCGCGACCCACGGTTTCACCCTCGCGCAATTCAAAACTCAAAACTCACTTTAAGGAGCGGTCATGACTCAGAAAATAGCTGTCGTGACCGGCGGCAGTCGCGGCATTGGCAAGTCCATCGTGCTGGCCCTGGCCGGCGCGGGTTATCAGGTTGCCTTCAGTTATGTCCGTGACGAGGCGTCAGCCGCTGCCTTGCAGGCGCAGGTCGAAGGGCTCGGCCGGGACTGCCTGGCCGTGCAGTGTGATGTCAAGGATGCGCAGAGCATTCAGGCGTTTTTTGAACGGGTCGAGCAACGTTTCGAGCGTATCGACTTGTTGGTCAACAACGCCGGTATTACCCGTGACGGTTTGCTCGCCACGCAATCGTTGAGCGACATCACCGAGGTCATCCAGACCAACCTGGTCGGCACGTTGTTGTGCTGTCAGCAGGTGCTGCCCTGCATGATGCGCCAACGCAGCGGGTGCATCGTCAACCTCAGTTCGGTGGCCGCGCAAAAGCCCGGCAAGGGCCAGAGCAACTACGCCGCCGCCAAAGGCGGGGTAGAAGCATTGACACGCGCACTGGCGGTGGAGTTGGCGCCGCGCAACATCCGGGTCAACGCGGTGGCGCCCGGCATCGTCAGCACCGACATGAGCCAAGCCCTGGTCGGCGCCCATGAGCAGGAAATCCAGTCGCGGCTGTTGATCAAACGGTTCGCCCGCCCTGAAGAAATTGCCGACGCGGTGCTGTATCTGGCCGAGCGCGGCCTGTACGTCACGGGCGAAGTCTTGTCCGTCAACGGCGGATTGAAAATGCCATGAGCCAGGTACGCACGATTGTGATTACCGGCGCGGCCAATGGTATTGGCCGCGCCGTCGCGGAAAGTTTTGCAGCCCAGGCCGAGCACCTTTTGATCTTGCTTGATCGGGATCTGGCAACCTTGCAGAGCTGGGTCACCGAGGGCGAATTTGCCGCTCGCATCGAAACCCATCAAGCGGACATCGCCGATCTCGCCAGCCTGCAACTTCTGTTCAAGGGCCTGGCCAACCGGGTCGGCTTTGTCGATGTGCTGGTCAACAGCGCCGGGGTCTGCGACGAGAACGAACCCGAAGACCTCGACAACTGGCACAAGGTGATTTCGATCAACCTCAACGGCACCTTTCACGTCACCTCGTTGTGCCTGCCACTGATGGCGGAGGGTGGGCGGATCGTCAACATGTCGTCGATCCTCGGCCGAGCGGGCAAGGTTCGCAACACCGCTTACTGCGCCTCCAAGCACGGCATCATCGGCATGACCAAAGCCTTGGCGCTGGACCTGGCGCCACGGCGAATCACCGTCAATGCCATCCTGCCCGCCTGGATCGACACACCGATGCTGCAAGGCGAATTGGCGGCTCAAGCGCGCATCGCCGGGATCACCCACGAGCAAATCCTGCGCAATGCCAAGAAGAAGTTGCCGCTGCGGCGCTTCATTCAAGGCGACGAAGTGGCGGCCATGGTTCGTTATCTGGCGAGCCCGCAGGCGAGTGGTGTCACGGCGCAAAGCCTGATGATCGACGGCGGTGCCGGGTTGGGAATGTAGCCATGGCTCGACTGGGATTGAACCGCGGCCTTTTGGCCGCGCTGGTCAGCCTCGGCTCGCCAGTGGCGATCGCCGAGTGGTTGCCGGAGCATCATGAAGCGGAGATCGGCGTTGCCACGGCCGTGCGTCTGCACGGTGACGACCGGGTCACGCAAAAGGCCGTGTACCTCAAGTTCAGCCTGGAGGATGCCTGGGACAGCGGCTACTACAAGGCCAAGGGCCGAGCCCGTTACGACTTCCGTTATGACGGCAACAACCCATACAGCGCGCAAGCCCGGGACGATTACCGGGCGACTGCCGATTGGCGGCACCTTTACTGGGGGCTCTACGTCGGTGACGGCGAGCTGACGGTGGGCTGGCAGCAGGTGGTGTGGGGACGTGCAGATGAATTACGGGTGCTCGATCAGATCAACCCGCTGGATTATCGCGAGGGTGTGATCGGTCTGTTGGAAGACAGCCGCATCGCCGTGCCGATGATTCGCCTGGTGCAGCCGGTCGCCGAGTGGGAGCTGGAAGCGCTGGTGATCACTGAGTTTGTGAAAAACCAGGCGCCGGCCGTCGGCAGCGAGTTCGATGCACCGATCTTTGCCACACCCGATCCGCAGATGTTCGTGGTCGATTCGCGGCCCGGTTATGACGGTCACAGTGGCTTCGGTTACGGCGCCAGTGCCAACGGCCGGATCGGCACGGTGGATGTCAGCTTCGTTGCCCTCAACGCCCGCCAACAGGACCCGGTTTACGCCGTCGAAAGCCAGACCGAAGAGGGCCTGATTCGCCTCGAGCGGCAATTCCCGCGCTATTCCATGGGCGGCGCCGGTGTGGCCATCGATGCCGGCCACAGCATCGTGGTACGCAGTGAAGTCGCCTACTTCGACAATTGGCGCGTCACCAATCCTTACCGCGCTTACGGCAGCGACCAGACGGCGATGACCAAGTCGCTGCTGGGCGTCGATTACCTCTTGCGGGACTGGCTGATCTCGACGCAGTGGCAACATCAGCGGCTGCTCGACTGGCAGCCCGGCATGGTCCAGGACAAACGCGACGACCTGTTCACCGTGTCTGCCGAAGGCTCGCAGTTCCAGGATCGCCTCAAGACCCGTCTGGTATTCGGCATGTCGCCGCCAGCGCAGGACGACAGTTTCGTTCAGGGGATCTTCACCTACAAACCGGTGGACTGGCTCAAGTTGGGGCTCGAAGTCGATGTGTTCTTCGGCAAGCCCGACCGCCAGTTCGGTGCGTACGACAACCGCGACCAGATGCGCTTGTCCGCCGGTTATCTGTTCTGACCACACCGGTGCGGTGTGCGAACCACTCAAACAATGAAAAGGAAATCGCCATGTTGCCCATCTTCAAGACCCTGGCTGTAAGCGCACTGCTGCTGAGCGCCGCTGCCGCCATGGCAGCTGAAACACGCACGGCCGACGACATCATTCGCCAGGCCCGGGACCGCGATGACGGCAAGAGCTTCATGTCCCAGGTGTCCCTGATCCTGATCGACAAGCAAGGTAACAGCCGCATCCGCGAGTTCAGCTACCTGCAAAAGGATTACCCGGACAGCGACAAATTCACCATGTATTTCTCCGCGCCGAGTGATGTGCGTGACGTCGCCTTCCACATCGAAAACCCGCGCGAGGCCCTGGGCCTCGAAGACAGCCAATGGATGTATTTGCCGGTCAGCCGACAGACCCGAAGGATTTCCACCACCGACAAACGCGGGGCGTTCATGGGGAGCGACTACTCCTATGCCGACCTCGACAAGATTCGCGCCGAAGACTATCGCCAAACGCTGGTTGGCGAAGAGCAGTTGCAGGGCCGTGATTGCTACGTGATCGAGCGTGAGCCGGCGACGCCTGCCGTGCTGGCCAAGACCGGCTACAACAAGCTCAAGGTCTGGGTTGACAAGAAGAACTCACTGGTGCTGCGCCAGGACTTCTTCGATGTAAAAGGTGTGATGTTCAAGCAGATGCGCACCCTGAAGACTGAAACCATCGACCAGATCGACAGCATTACCTTCAGCGAAACCGAGGACTTCATCGCCGGTACGCGCTCTCAGCTGCGCTTCAACCAGTTGCAGTACAACGTCGCGCTGGACGACCGCCTGTTCACGCAGACCGCGATCAAGCGCGGGCTGAAAGCCGGTGACTTGCCGGAATACGCCGTGTCTGCCCGCTAAGCGCCGCTCTCGATTCATCTGGAACCCTCATTCATGGAAAGATACCTGAACTTCGTCGAGCGCTATGCGCGGGCAATTGTGTTTGTGTTGGTGGCGATCACCGCCTACTTCACCTACACCCTCGGCGCGCTGATGTCGGACACCAATCCGTATCTGCTCAAGGACACTCACCCGGCGCGCAAGACGATCATTGATCTGCAGCGCGAGTTCACCGGCACGTATGACTCGGTCATGGTGGCGCTGAACAACCCCGTGAGTGTCTTCAACACCACGTCGCTGAACGCCCAGTTCGAGCTGTCCCAGGCCATACGCCGGTTGATGCTGGCGAACGATGAGGACCGTGTCGAACTGCAGCGCATCGTCGGCCTGCACAGTGACGACCCTGATGCCCAGGGTTTGCTGGTGCAGATCCTCGCCGAGGGTTTTTCGCAGAACGATTACGCTGCCGCCAAAGCGCTGCGCGACCATGGGATTGCCCGGCACTGGGACAGCCATGACCTGCAGTTTTTGAGCTTTCTTGCCGAGCGGATCAACCCGATCCAGGAAATGGCCTCGATGGCTGACCTGGAAAACATCAGCTTGAGTGCCGATGGCGAGTTGTGGATCCACAAGACCCTGCACGCCCTGGATATGGACCCGATCAAGGTCGAAGCGCAGATCATGGGCAACGAGCAGATGGTCGGTGGCGTCGTCTCGGCGGACAAGAAAGTCGCCATGGTCGTCGCCGAACTGGGCACCAAACAGGACGACGCTCAGGCCCAGTTGCGTGCCTATCACCAGGTCCGCGAGATCATCGCGAAGTACCAGGCCGCTCACCCGGAGTTCACCGATGAGGTGTTCATCGCCGGCATGCCGATCTTCATTGCGGCCCAGCAGGAAATCATTGATCACGACCTGGCGATGCTGTTCCCGATCGTGTTCCTGTTGGTGACCTCTCTGCTGGTTTTCTTCTTTCGCAAACCACTTGGCGTGGTGCTGCCGCTGTTCAATATCCTGTTCTGCACCATCTGGACCCTTGGCCTGATGGCGCTGCTGCGGGTGCCGATGGACTTGCTCACCAGTGTCTTGCCGGTGTTCCTGTTCACCATCTGTTGTGCCGACGCGATCCACGTCATGGCCGAATATTACGAACAGCTCAATTCGGGTAAGTCTTTCCGCGAAGCCAACCGTGAAACCCAGCGCCTGATGGTCACGCCGGTAGTGTTGACAACGGTCACGACTATTGCGACGTTCCTGATTTCCACCACCAACAACATTGTCAGCATCCGCAACTTTGGCGTGTTCATGTCCATCGGCCTGACGGCGGCGCTGATCATCTCGTTGCTACTGATTCCGGCGTGGATTTCGATCTGGGGCAAAGATGCCGTCCCGCGCAAAGTGCAACTGAAAGCGTCGCTGATCTCCCACTATCTGGTGGTGTTCTGTGCTTGGCTGATTCGCTGGCGCAAGCCGGTATTGCTGGTGACCCTGCCGTTGTTGGCGATGATGACGGTGTTCACGTTCAAGGTGGATATCGAAGACTCGGGCATTGCCTACTTCAAGAAGGACAGCCCGGTGCGGATGTCCGACGAATTCATCAACCGGGCTGGAGTCGCCGGCACATCGCCGGGCTGGATCGCTTTCGACACCAAGACTCCGCGTGGCGCGCTGACCACTGAAACCGTGCAGTTCCTCGACCGTCTGGACCAGTTCATCAAGGCCCAGCCGAACGTGAGTTACACCTATTCGGTGGCGACCTACGTCAAGCGCATGAACCTTGTGCTCAACGACATGAACCCTGCGTTCCTGCGGGTGCCGCAGGCGGTGGAGCAGGTGATGGTGGTCGATGATGACGGCAAACCGGAGACCTTCGATGTCGATGGCAACTCGCTCATCGAACAACACATCATGATGTTCGAGAACGGTGGCGGCACTGACTTGCAGAACGTGCTCAATGCCGATTACTCGAAGGCGGTGACGCTGTTCACCATGACCTCCTCTGTGGCGGGCGATTACCAGGCGATGCTCGATAAACTGGACGCCTGGCTGGCCATCAACAAACCGGCCAACCTGCAGGTCACCCATGCCGGTACGCCGTACATATGGACCGGGGTGTTGCAGGAAATCACCCAGGGTCAGGTGCTGAGCTTCTCGCTGGCGTTGCTGGCCGTGACCTTGATGATGATGTTCTGGCTCAAGTCAGTACGCCTGGGCGTCCTCGGCATGCTGACGTTGCTGACCACGTCGGTGACGGTTTACGGCAGCATGTACCTGTTGGATATCGAGTTGAACATCGGTACCACACTGGTGACGTTCCTGGTGGTGGGCGTCGTGGATTACGCCGTTCACCTGCTGTCACGGATCAAGATGCTGGTGCAGAAGGGCATCGAGATCGACGAGGCCATCCTGGCGGCCATGCAGGGCGTCGGGCGCTCGACGGTGGTCAACGTCGTGATCTTCTCGATGGGCTTTGTCGCGCTGCTGTTCTCCGCCTACAAACCCGTCATTGACCTGGGTGTATTGGTGATACTGGCGCTGTCATCCAGCGGCTTCATGACCATTTTGTTGGTCACGCTGATTTCGCCGTGGTTCTTTGCCTCGATTGTGCCGCAGCCAGCCGTGCAAGAGGGCGAGCAGCCGGGGGGTGGGGCTGTGCCAGGCTAAATCGCCGGGGCGCCTGCGTGCTGAAAACGGCACCGGGCGCCATGGCCGTTCAGGGGCGGCGGAGCGGATTCAGCGGGTTTTTTCCAGGTGTTCGAACTGGCATTGCATCTGAGCATCTTTGAGGCTCAGCTCAAACTCAACCAAGCCGTCATGCACTTGCTGCAAGGCCTGGATCTGCCCCATCAATTCCTGCTTTTTGTTATCGATGGCCTGCATGGCCAGATCCCAGGGCAGCTCCTGGCCGCGATGATCCTGCAGAATGGCCTGCATTTCCTTGAGCTTGAAACCGAGTTGCTGAGCGCATTTGATGAAGGTCAGCAGCTCTACGCTTTGCTGGCTGTAGATGCGGTACTTGCCTTCGCGTTGCGGGGGGGGCAACAGGCCGATTTCTTCGTAATGTCGAATGCTTTTGACGGTGGTGCCCGACAGCTGGGCAGCTTTGCCGATGTACATGAAAATCCCTTTTTATGACGCATCAGAAGCGAAAAGATGTCGCGTGCTCGTACAGGCGCGCGACATCTTTGCACAAGCGTCAGTGTGTGGGAAGCCAAGTTGGACGAGGTGTCACAGCAGGGAGGCCCGGCTGGGCAGCGCAGGGGCACGGCCCGACCGGGGCCGATCAGCGGCTGGCGACTGCCTGGACTTGTTTGAGCCAGGCTTCACGCTGTTCCGGCTTGGAGCCCAATACCGGACCGAAGGTCAGGGTTTTCAGGGGTTTTATGCCGCAGAACTCCAGGGTGGTCTTGCGCATCTGGTGCAGGCCCGGCATGCGATACACCCACCGGTAGTACCACGGCGGCGTGTCCATGGTCACCAAAAGGTGAGCCGTGCGGCCCTTGAGCAGCTTATCCGGGAAGGGCGAGCCCTTGCGGTACTTGAAGGCAAAACCGGGCAGAAACACGCGGTCGAAGAACCCCTTGAGCAACGCCGGAATGCCGCCCCACCAGATCGGGTACACCAATGTCAGGTGTTCGGCCCAGGTAATGTCGTTCTGTGCGTTGATCAAGTCGGGCTCAAGCAACTGGATCTGGTTATAGCCATCGTGCAAGACCGGATCGAAATCCAGGGTGTCCAGGCGCAGCAGGCGCACCTCATGGCCTGCTTGCGTGGCAGCCTCGACATAACGTTCGGACACAGCGCCGCAAAAGCTGTCGTTCGAAGGGTGGCCGAGGATTACGAGCATGCGTTTGCGCTTCATGACAAACTCCAGGTAATGAAGTGCCAAGGGTAAAGTCTGCCCCTTACGGTAGAGTCAAGCCTTGCCGGTTAGCGGTAGAGACAAACAGTCCAGCAGCGCTCGGCTGGAGCCCGGCAAACCGTCGAATGAGCGGGCGCAGAAACGCAATGTGCGTTGAGCCAGCACTCGCACTTGCAAGCGCCAACCGGCTTGAAGGGCTTGCGCCTCCAGAAAGACGGCGAGGGTACTGTTGGCGTTGAGGGCGACATAAGCGTGGCTGAGGGGTCGCGATCGCGCTGGGGGCATGCCGCCCTACAGCCAAAGCGTCTATGAAGCCTTACCGGCGCGAGATGAGCCGGCCGCACAGGTTCCGTTGAGGGTGTGCGTTTAGAGGTCTCGTACCTCATACCGGTCGTGCAGACCGTTTTTTTGGGTTCTTCACGGATTGCCGGGAAAGTCATTCAAGGCCAGATTTGAGACCAGAATGGGA
Organism: Pseudomonas sp. KCJK9058; assembly: GCF_046230975.1. Taxonomy (NCBI): domain Bacteria; kingdom Pseudomonadati; phylum Pseudomonadota; class Gammaproteobacteria; order Pseudomonadales; family Pseudomonadaceae; genus Pseudomonas; species Pseudomonas sp. KCJK9058. Next base: position 69,209 of record NZ_JBJJLR010000005.1, on the reverse strand, counting down.
TAGACCCCAGTTCGGTTTTTCGATGGAGCGGGATCGTGGACAGATGAGCATTTGGCTTCTGGCAGGTTCAGGAGGTCACCATGGCTCTTTCGGAAACATCGATGGGCTTACTCGAACCGCTGTCTATACAGAGGGTCGAGTGCGTGCGGCTGTTGCTGGATCAGGTGGGCCCGGCTCAATGGCATTCATAGCGTGAAAGTGCCTGCCAGGCGTTTGCGCACAACCCTCTACGTTGTCACCGCTCGATCTTGCCGCGTGAACAGTGTTTTCAAAGTGATAGCCGGCACTGGCAACCGTGGAACAGATTCTCAATACCAACGTGGTCGGCAGCTTTCAATTCGCGGTTATCGCGGTTGCCATAAGCATGACGGCGGCCGCTTTTTTTAAAGGAGACGTTTTGATACCTATGGATAGACCAATAAGACTGGTGGTATTGGGCGCGTCGGGGCGCATGGGTCAGAGACTGGTGCGAAGCTTGCTTCATGCCCAGGGTGCGTGCCTGCATGCTGCGGTGGTAAGGCCTGGTTCCAGCTTGGTTGGCAAGGACTGCGCTGAAGTCGTAGGGAGCGGCCCGACTGGGGTGCATTTCACTGACGATATGTTGCGATCGCTCGACGGTGCTGATGGCGTGCTTGATTTCACCCAGCCCGAAGTCACGTTGCAATGCTTGGCGTACACCTCGGCCCGAGGGTTGGTTCACATTATTGGTACGACTGGTTTCAACCCCGAGCAGGAAGCGGCGATTGCTGGCAGCCAAGGGGCGCGCATTGTCAAGTCTGGCAACATGAGCGTAGGGGTGCAGTTGCTCAGTGCCCTCGCTGAAATTGCCGGTCGAGTGCTACCTGCGGAGGATTGGGATGCTGAGGTGCTGGAAATGCATCACCGTCATAAGGTAGATGCACCGTCCGGCACGGCGTTGATGATGGGGGAAGCGGTCGCCAAGGGCCGGCAGGTGGACCTAGGCAGCCAGGCGGTGCGCGTGCGGGATGGGCTGACCGGCCCCCGTGAAGTGGGCACCATTGGTTTCGCCACCCTTCGGGGGGGCTCAGTGGTGGGGGATCACTCACTCATCTTTGCGGGCGAAGGAGAAGTGTTTACCCTCAGCCACCAGGCACTAGATCGGCAGGTATTCACCCGAGGGGCGCTGCGGGCGGCACGCTGGGCTTGGCATCAGCCTGCCGGGGTATATTCCATGCAGGCGGTGCTTGGCTTGGCAGTGAGTTGAGCGTGAGTGCGATGCGGGCTAGTGGTGCTCTAGTCGCATGGATTGGTCCAGCGCTTGCAAGAGTGTCTGGTCGATCTCGTCCAGATCCTTGCAGATGAACCGCACACCCGATGCCTGCATCTGCTGTTTCTGGTACAGGGTTGCGGGTTTGCCGATAAAGCCACAACCGAGCGTTTTGCTCACTTGGGCGACCCGGTTCAGGTCATCGATGAACACCAGCTCGCCGGCACTGGTAGCTGTTTGACGGTGGATTTCAGCCATGCCCGGGCGTGCGTGGCCCATGTCGATGTAAGGCAGGTCGGCATCGAAGTACTCACTTACCGACGCCAGGTAGCGGTCGAAGATCGCTGCCTTGGTGCTTCCCCCATATGCGGTGATACGAGCGCCTGTTTCTTTGAGCCGGGCGAGCAAGGCAACGGCTCCCGGTGCCAGCTGTACAGGGTGGCGTGCGGCGTACTGGGCTTGTTCTGCGAGGAAGGCATCTATGGTTTCCATGGCTGTCCAGGGCAGGTTGCAGGCCAGCGCCATGATGTGCCCCCCGGCCATATGCGGCGAGTCTAGTATCTGGCGTTCTAGATCGGCCGTGCGAAAGAACAGCCGAAAGCACCTGCCGATTGTTGCCCGCCGTTAATGTCGGTAGGCGGTGCCCCGCGTGTTGCCTTGGCGGAACTCATGACTGCCCGGGTCGGTAGGCGCAGCCTCCATGATCAGATGGCTCAATGCCCAAAACAGCTTGACGTTGGCGTTGCTTTCAAAACCTTGCAGGTCGTTCTGCTCGGCCCGGGCGGCGGCTTCTTGCAATTTGCGTAGCTGTAAAGTCACACCTTCATGGAACAACAGTGTCCAGCCATGTCGCAGCATCAGATCGCGACCTCACCGTCGATATCTTCGTCCAGATTTACAGCGTGGCCCGCATTGGCGAGCATGGTTTGCGCCAGGTCTTCCGGCAGGGGGTGAGGTTGCGCCCGCTGCGGATGTCAGCCTCCAGCAAACCCAGGAACGCACCGATGGCAGGGTCCTCATGGATGGCTTCTACGCGGCTCACCACGACTTCCCCGGCGCGTACGCCGAATGCGATCTTGCCACCCGTGTCGAGGTCTAAAAGCTGGCGAACGGACTTGGGCACTGTGACCTGCCCCTTCGAGGTCAACGTGGCGATTTCGTGGATGGCAGGCATGAGCGTTCTCCTGGATGTATCGATTGAGTGGTAATGAATAATCCTTACGTGGTCAGTCTTGGTTTTCTGCTGATCAAGCATAGGCGGGGAGGACGCTCAATAGCACCGCAGGATGAGTTACATCCCTTCCAGGGACACGATCCTCTAAAGACTCTCAGGGTCCCCGAAGAACATTTGGGCATCCATATAAATCAAAAGGTTATGAACGGGAAATTAGATTTGTACCCCCAGATGTACCCCTTTCAACAGCCGCTACGAGTGGATTCCAGTGGACGCAACGAGGAGGGGGCGGTTTCAAAGGTGCAATCCCTCACCCACTCGCGCAATTTATGCTTTGGGCTCGTCCCAGTCGCTACGCGTCGCAGCAGTCAGCGCATCCCAGTCATCAGGAGGGTTGCCGCGGCCCAGCATCTTCTCGAATACGGCGTAGGGATCGGATTTACTGCCTGCGGACCGTAGGGTATTTTCGTCGTTGACCCATGCGTAGACGATGACCTTGGACCTTGAATCGTAGCGAAAGAACAGCCGAAAGCGCCTGCCGATTTTTGCCCGCCGCCAATGTCGGTAGGCGGTGCCCAGCGTGTTGCCTTGGCGGAACTCATCACGGCCCGGGTCGGCAGGCACAGCCTCCATGATCAGATGGCTCAATGCCCGAAATAGCTTCACGTTGGCGTTGCTCTCAAAGCCTTGCGGATCGTTCTGCTCGGCTCGGGCGGCGGCCTCTTGTAATTTGCGAAGCTGTAAAGTCACACCTTCATGGAACAACAGTGTCCAGCCATGTCGCACCATCAGATCGCGACCTCACCGTCGATCTCTTCGTCCAGGTTTACGGAGTGATTTGCGTTGGCGAGCATGGTTTGCGCCAAGTCTTCCGGCAGGGTGGTGAGGTTGCGGCCGCCTCGGATATCAGCCTCCAGCAAACCCAGGAACGCACCGATGGCAGGGTCTTCGTGGGTGGTTTCTACGCGGCTGACCACGATTTCACCCCCGCGGACGTCGAATGCAATCTTGCCACCTGTGTCGATGCCCAGTAGCTGGCGAACGGATTTTGGCAGTGTGACTTGCCCCTTCGAGGTCAACGTGGCGATTTCGTGGATGGCAGGCATGAGCGTTCTCCCGGATGTATTGATTGAATGGTAAGGAATAATCCTTACGTGGTCAATCCTGGTTTTCTGCTGATCAAGCATGGGCGGGGAGGACGCTTAATAGCGCCGCAGGGTGAGTTACACCACTTACAGGGACACGATCCGCCTAAAGACTGTCGGGGTCGCCAAAAAACATCTGTATCCGCGACCGCAGCCACCGCTCCGCCGGGTCATTGTCCTGTGCCCCGCGCCAGGCCATGTGCAGTTCGAAACTGCGCACGGGTATCGGCAGATCCTCGGCCCGCAGGCCGCCGGCGGCCGTCAGTGCATCCGCCGTGTAGTCCGGTACCGTCGCCACGATATCGGTGCCTGCCAGCAAGCTCCCCAGCCCGTTGAACTGCGGTACCGCCAGCACCACGTGGCGCTTGCGGCCGATTTCTTCCAGGGCTTCGTCGATGAACCCGGACAAGTCCCCGGCAAACGACACCAGCGCATGGGGCCGGGCGCAGAAGTCATCCAGGGTGATGCTGCCGGGTACGCTGTCGGCGCGCAGCAGTTTCGGCATGCTGCGGCGCAACACCTTGCGCTTGGCGTTGGCCGGCAGTTCGCTGGTGTAGCTGACCCCCACCGAAATCTCGCCCGAGGCCAGCAGGGTTGGCATCAGCAAGTAGTTGACCCGTCGCACCACCAGCACGATACCGGGTGCCTCGGCGCGAATGCGCTTGAGCAGTTGCGGCAGCAAGGCGAACTCGGCGTCGTCCGACAGGCCGATGCGGAACACCGCATTGCTGGTGGCCGGGTCGAATTCGGCGGCGCGGCTGACTGCCGTGGAAATCGAATCCAGTGCCGGTGACAGCAGGGCGAAGATCTCGTGGGCCCGTGCCGACGGCTCCATGCTGCGCCCTGTGCGCACGAACAGCGGGTCATCGAACAGGTTGCGCAGGCGCGACAGCGCCGCGCTGATGGCCGGTTGGCCGAGAAACAGTTTTTCTGCGGCACGGGTCACGCTGCGCTCGTGCATCAGCGTTTCGAACACGATCAGCAGGTTGAGGTCTACACGACGCAGGTCGTTTCGATTCATCGGTGCGCTTCGCCTAATGTGGGGCAGAGGTGAATCTTAAGGCCAAAGGCTGTTACCCTGCACGGGTTTAGGGGGACCAATCGCAGGGAAAGTCAGGTGCCCAATCGATGACAAGCATGTCGACTATTAATGCCCACTGATGGTCTAACGGGCAAAGCCCGGATAGAGTCAGTGGTAATTAGAGGTTCACAAAGGCGAGGTATGCGATGTCCCGCATGATCCGTTTCCACAAGTTCGGTGCTGCCGACGTGCTCCGTTGCGAAGAGCAGGCCGAACCGTCACCCGCTGCCGACGAGGTGCAGATCCGCGTCGAAGCGGTTGGCGTCAGCTGGTATGACGTGCTTTGGCGCCAGAATCTGGCACCGTCCCAGGCGCGTCTGCCAGCGGGGATCGGTCACGAAATGGCCGGGGTGGTGACTGCGGTCGGGGAAGGGGTCGATGACATTGCCGTCGGTGATCGGGTCGCCAGCTTCCCGGCCACCAGTGCCAACGACCACCCGGTGTACGGCGATGTCATCGTACTGCCCCGTACAGCCATTACGCGCTACCCGAATGTGCTTACCCCGATCGAGGCCAGCGTGCACTACACCCCGCTGCTGATCGCCTACTTCGCCTACGTCGACCTGGCACGGGCCAAGGCCGGGCAGACAGCACTGGTCACCGATGCCAGCCATTGCGCCGGGCCTGCCTTCGTGCAGCTGGGCAGGGCCCTGGGGCTGAAAGTGTTCGCCGCCACCAAGGATGCGGCGCAGCGAGAGTACCTGCTGGGTCTGGGCGCAGACAAAGTGATTGTCACTGAAGAGCAGGACCTGCTGTTGCAGATTGGCAAGTACACCGATGGCCGTGGTGTGGACATGGTGCTCGACGGCATGGGCGGCCCGCAGATGTCGCTGTTGGGTGATGTGCTGGCGCCGCGTGGCAGCCTGGTGCTGTACGGTCTGCAAGGCGGCAACCAGACGCCGTTCCCGGCCTGCGCGGCATTCCAGAAGAACATTCAGTTCTATGTGCACTGCATCGGTAATTTCACCGGCAAGCCAGAGCTTGGCATCAGCCAGGACCAGGTGGCACTGCAGCGTGCCTTGCGCGATATCAACCAGTTCACCGCCGATCAGCTGCTGACACCGCAGATCATCAAGGTGTACCCGTTCGAGCAGGTGGTCGAGGCGCATCGCTACATGGACCAATGCCCGTGCGGCGGGCGCGTCGTGCTGGACATGGCGCAACACTGACGGTGGATGGCGCAAGCAGAAAACCCGGGCAATGTCCCGGGTTTTTTATGCGCGGAGTAACGTGTTTCAACACTTAAAGTAGGACTGTTCCTACAATAAAACCCGATATGGCCTACATATAAATCCGTAGCTTTCGGGCTGTCAGAAATATCCCGCCAAATAATCAGTCTTGAACGCTTTTGCCTTGCGAGTCACTGTGAACTGACACGGATGGTGAATGGTTTTTTTACCCTGAACTGTATCTTCAATTCATGCTGCCTCCCTCTCGATAATGGCCCAATGATAGTTTGTGCAAGGAACGTGGGATGAGCATGGCTATGCCTGATATAGAGCAGCATGTGACAGCGACAGGCCATCGCAGGGGTGGTTTCTTCTCGATGGCTTGGCGACAGTGAAGGGTTACGTCATTACTTTCATTTTGTTGTAAGAAATTTCTTCTAGGTAAGTTCGGCGCATGTTCACGTTCAAATGTTGGATACCGCATGCGCTGGCTGCATGAAGTTGATGAGGTGATTGCGTGACTGCTATTCACGACCAGGCGATGCATTATATCTACCAGCAAGTACTCGAGCGCTTGTTGAACCACATGTCCCAGGCCCAGCGCGCTTCCTTGCAGTTGCTGATACAACGCCTGTTGGTCGCTGCAGGCGGCCCGGAGTACATCGGTACTTTCAGCTTGCAGGTATTGCAAGGGAGCGACCGCCATAGCAGCCGGCTGCTGGCCATGTTGCGTGCCGCGCAACTGAGCATTGCCCTGCGTTCGCCGGTAACCTTCCAGCTGCGGGTATTGGTGGTCAGCCTGCCGGTTGCCGATAGCGCCACGCTGGAAGCTCACGAGCGCAGTTTTAGCGCGTTGTTCATGCAGGATGACCCGCGGGTGCAATTGCAGATGATCGAGGGGCGCGCAGTGGTGCCGTTCAGTCGTCGGCTTTCGGTAATGCCTGAGCGCTGGCTGCTGGCGAGGGACGCGATGTTGATGTTCGGCCACATGATCGATGCCAGGCCTGAAGCCCTGCTGGGCTGCCGCCTGCACCTGGAGCTGGCCGGGGCCGTGGGTCAGGCGCTGCAGGCAGCGGTGCCTCCCGATGCGTTGGTCACCGCCATGCCCGGGCTGCAGCGGCGCCGATACCTGGCGTGGGCCCGGCGTAGCCTGCGCCTGGCCGGCGTGCGTGGCTCGCATGCAGTGCACCAGTGCCTGGCGGCGCTGGCCCAAGGGCTGAGCCGATTGCACGGTGCTGTTGGGGGCGAACCGGGTGGTCAGCACGAGCCGGTTCCAGGCGCCGTACCGGAGCGCGCGCCGGTGCGGCTGATCGCTATTGATGACCTGTTGCCGCACTTGCTTGAAGAGCAACAGCTTGACGCGATGCTGGGTTGTCACTTCGAGACGGCTGCAGATGCTTTGCCGCTGTCCGAATTCGTTGACTCGCTAGCCACGGCCCAGCTGCATGAACTGCGCGCCCGCAGTCTGGAGCCGCTGGCCGGGCGCCCAGCGCTGAGGCTGGCAGGGCAGGCGGGCGGCAGCAAGCAGCGTGACGCCGCGCCGTTGCTATTGGGCAAAGCCTACGGCATCAACCAGGCCCAACTGGTGTGCCTGCTGTTCAGCCCGTTTGCCAGGCAGGGGAAAAACCTCGAGCGGTTCTTGCAGTGTCGGCACGCCGACATGGTGGTGGCGTTGCCGTACCTGCACAGGGCCTTGCAAGGCAAACCCTGCCCCGATGCAGTCAAAGCCTGGCTGGTGAATACCAGTGGCTTGCCGTTGGGGCAACTGCGGCAAATTTATGATGGGCAGTTGCCGCTGGCGGGATGGCGCCTGCTTAACAACCTGGCCCGCCGCGATGTACACCTGAGGCTGCTGCCGCAGCTGGCGTTGGGGCGGCGGCGTGGTGTTGCGGGGCTGCCTTGATGGGGCGAGCGGCCCCAGGCGAGTTCGCGTATCGCAAGGTGTATCGCTACCTGGAAGCGTTGATCGAACAAGCTGCAGGCGTTGGCACATGCCGGTTGCCATCATTGCGTGAGCTGTCCCGGCGGCTGCGGGTGTCGTTGGCCACGGTACAAAGTGCCTACAGCCTGCTGGAAGAGGAGGGCCGTGTACACTGCCTGCCGAGGTCGGGCTATTACGTACAGAGCGGTGGCAAAGATCAGGCCGTGGCCGTGGCCCGGCAGCCTCCCTTGCCGACGCAGCCACTGTTGGAGCGCATGCTGCTTGGTCACGAACGGCGTTTGGCCCGTCAGCGTGATCGCAGCGTTGCGTCCTGGGAAGCGCTGGGTAGCGCCCGTTTGCGCAATGCTGTGGCTGAGCGATACACCCGCTGCTCTAATCAGTACTGGCATGCCGATGATGTCCAGCTAGCTCCCGATGTGCTGGCGGTGCTGGAGACGCTGCTTGCGGCGCTGGCCCTGCAAGGTGGTACCGCATTGGTGCATTCGCCCTGTTGCTGGCAAGTGTTGCGCGCCCTGGCGCGTGCCGGCATGCGCGTACTGGAAACACCACTGGATGCCCGTGGCAACCCCGAGCTGCACGCGTTGGCCAAGCTGCTGGGTAGCGAGCCGGTAAGCCTGCTGGTCATGCCGTCTTGCCTGGGCATGCCACAAGGTCGGCTGGTTTCACCGTATTACCAGCAGCAGCTTGGTCTTTTGCTTGGCCAGCACCCTGTATGGCTGCTGGAAAACGACCTGGACAGCGAGCTCTGTTACGACGGGCCGCCGAGCACACGCCTGCGTGACTGGATCGACCCGCGCTGGCTTCTGGTGATGGGCACGTTCGAGGCCGCAGTGGGGGCAGAGGCGCCGTATGCCTATTTACTGAGCCGTGACACCGTGTTGGCCAAGGCATTCGCTGAACGGGCGTTTCGGCTTGCGCCGCTACGTTTGCAGGCGCTTGCTCACATGCTCGGCAAGGGGGAAATCGAAACGCAGCTGGTACAGCAACGCACAGACTTGCAAAGGCGTACGCAATACCTGGCGCATGTACTGCAGTCGCAATTCGGCCAACGGGTGGTCTTCGAGATGCCGCAAGGTGGGCAAATGCTGTGGGTGAGCTTTTGCCAGCCGCTGGCGTGGGACGGTATTGCCGCAGCGTTGGCAGGTTCTGCACTGCACGCACTACCGGGCGAGCAGTTCGGCCTGCCGGGGCATTACCCTCAACACCTTGCTCTGATCTGGCTGGGTGGACGCCCGGATGAACTGCAACTGGCGGTAAGGCGACTGGCGCAGGCGCTTGAGGTGCGCTGCGGGCGAAACACCCGCATCACAAGTTGAAATCAAGACGCTTGCAGGTGCTGCCAAGTGCTGCGAGAGGGCCGACAAGTGAAATGACGGCCTGAAAACCTCAAGGCTCCGCAGCACAAAGAGCCACCTGCAGGCGGCGTAAATTGAGTACGCCTCAGGGTTGCTCTTGCCCCTGACGCAAACGGGTACTGACCAGCGCCGCACATACCAGCAACGCGGCAATGATCCACAACCCGTTGCGGGTGCTGCCGGTGGTCTGCTCGATCAAGCCCATCACCGACGGCCCGACGAAACCGCCAAACAGACCGCAAGTGGTGACAAAGGCCAGGCCCGCCGCCAACGCACTGCCGCTCAGTCGGCTGGAGGGAAAGACGAAGATGATCGACTGCACCACGAACAGCATCAGCGCGGTCAGGGAAAACCCGAGCAGGCCGATGAACGAGTTGGCCAGCGATGCCAGCAGCAATCCGGCCGCCATGGTCAGCAGGCCAAAGAACAGCAGCGTGCGGCAGCGGCGTGGCGAGGTGGCCAGGCGTGGGAAGGTCGCTGCGCCAATGGCTGCTGCAATCCACGGCACCGCTGTAAGCAGGCCGACCTGGAAGGGCGAAAGCGCAGCGTAGGTGCCGATAATGCCCGGCAGGAAGAAAATCACCGTGTAGATGGTGATCTGGTGCACGAAGTAGACCACGATCGCCAGCCAGATCTGCCGGTCGCGGAACATCTGACCCAGCTTGCTCTGCTGCGGTGCGGCCGCCTGCTCTGCGGCCAGGCGGCGCTCGATGTCCTGGGCGTCGGCAGCCGTCAGCCAAGGCGCCGAGGTTGGACCGTCCGGCAGCTTCTTCCACACCACATAGGCCAGGGCTACGGCGGGCAGGCCTTCGAGCACGAACAGCCATTGCCAGCCATGCCAGCCCAGTACACCGTCCAGCTCCAGCAGGGCACCGCCCAGCGGGCCGCTAAGGATGTTGGCCAGGCACACACCCAGCAGGAAGTACCCCGTGGCACGGGCGCGTTGTTCGCGGTCGAACCAGTAGGTCAGGTACAGCATTACCCCGGGGAACAGGCCAGCTTCGGCTACCCCCAGCAACAGGCGCATGATGTAGAACGAGGTTTCACCCTGAACGAAGGCCATGCCTGCCGAGAGCAAACCCCAGGTAATCATGATACGGGTGATCCAGAAGCGCGCGCCCACCCGGTGCATGATCAGGTTGCTGGGCACTTCGGCCAAGGCATAGGTGAGGAAGAACAAGCCCGCGCCCAGGCCATAGGCGGCTGCCGAAAGGCCCAGGTCGATGCCCATGCTGGCTTTCGCCAGGGCGATGTTGGTGCGGTCAAGAAAACTCATCACGTAGACGATGATGAGCAGTGGCATCAATTTGCGTAGCAGCAGGCCGTTCAAGCGCTGCTCATGGGTGGTGGCAGGGGCGCAAGCCGCTGCGCGGGTGAGGGTTGTCATTGTTTTTTTCCCCGTGAAAAGTGCTGGTGGTGTGCCGCGCAGCAGCGGCACACTCAGGTCTGTGGGTCAGGAACGGTTGATGTCGAGCCACACGGCGCCGTTGGGGTACTGATAACGTTCCAGGGTCTCAGCGTGCATCTCGATGCTGTAGCCAGGGCGTTGTGGCGGCATGTAGCGCCCGCGATGGATCACCACCGGGTCGATGAAGTGCTCGTGCAGGTGGTCGACATACTCCAGCACCCGGTTGTGCAGCGAGGCAGAAACCGCGATGTAGTCGAAAAGCGCGATGTTCTGCACATACTCGCACAGCCCGACGCCACCGCCGTGCGGGCAGACCGGCACGTCGTACTTGGCGGCCATCAGCAGCACGATCAGGACCTCGTTAAGGCCGCCCAGGCGGGCTGCGTCCAGCTGGCAGAAGTCCAGTGCACCGGCCTGGAACATCTGCTTGAACATCACCCGGTTGTGGCAGTGCTCACCGGTGGCGACACCGATTGGCGCAATGCGCTGGCGAATGGTGGCGTGGCCGAGAATGTCATCGGGGCTGGTCGGTTCTTCGATCCAAAGCGGTTCGAAGGCGGCCAGGCGGCGCATGTTGGCCACCGACTCTTCGACGCCCCACACTTGGTTGGCATCCATCATCAGGGTGCGTTCCCAGCCGATTTCGTCACGCAGGATGCTGGCGCGGCGGATGTCTTCTTCCAGGTCGGCCCCGATCTTCTGTTTGATGTGGGTCCAGCCGTCTGCCACGGCCTCGCGGGCCAGTTTGCGCATTTTCTCTTCGCTGTAGCCCAGCCAGCCCGGGGCAGTGGTGTACCCGGGGTAGCCTTCACGCAGCATGTGTGCCTCGCGCTGGGCTTTGCCCGGCGCCTGGCGGCGCAGCAGGGCGATGGCCTCTTCGGGGGTGAGCACGTCGGTGACGTAGCTGAAGTCCAGGCAGCGCACCAGCTGCTCTGGCGTCATGTCGGCCAGCAGTTTCCACACGGGCTTGCCCTCGTGCTTGGCCCACAGGTCCCACACCGCGTTGATGATGGCGGCGGTGGCCAGGTGGATCACGCCCTTTTCCGGGCCCAGCCAGCGCAACTGGCTGTCGCTGACGGTAAAGCGATGCCAGAAAGCGCCCATGTCGGCGCTGATTTCTTCGAGCGTAAGGCCGACGATCAAGGGGGCCAGCGACTGCACCGCTGCCGCGCATATCTCGTTGCCACGGCCAATGGTGAAGGTCAGGCCGTGGCCTTCGAGGGCTGCAGCGTCGGTGTGCAGCACCACGTAGGCCGCCGAATAGTCGGGGGCACTGTTCATGGCGTCGGAGCCATCCAGCGACAGCGAAGTGGGGAAACGGATATCGCGAACGCTCAGGTGGGTAATGCGTATGCTCATGGTCGACTCTTGTTGTGTTCAGGCACAGGGAGAGCTGACTGTAGGTTGTCGAGCGATACAGGCATAATCGCCAAATCTTAATCAGTGATACCGGATTCGATATGTCTCGCTTGCCACCTGACAAGGCCCAGGCGCCTGCCGGCCTCGGTGCCTTGAAGATTTCCAGCCGTCAGATCACGTTGCTCAATGCCCTGGGCGAATTCGGCAACTTGCGCCGCGCCGCCGCCGCGATGCACACCACGCAACCGGCCGCCAGCCTGTTGCTACAGCAGCTTGAGGAGCGCTTGGGGGTACGTTTGTTCGAGCGCCTGCCCCGGGGGATGCAAGCGACGCTGTATGGTGAGGTGATGATTCGCTATGCGCAAAACGCATTGCATGAGTTCGATCATGCCCAGGCGCAAATCGCCGAACTGGCGCGCGGGGCGTTGGGCCTGGTGCGGGTGGGCAGCGTCATGGGCCCGGTACCGGGCGTGCTGACCAAGGCGGTGCTGGCCTACAAGCGCGACCAGCCCAAGGTGCGTATCTCGCTGGAGGTGGGCACCAGCGACACCTTGCTGCCGGCCTTGCTACGCGGTGATTTCGATATGGTGGTGGGGCGCCTGCCGGATCAGAGCGACAGCCAGGAACTGAATATCGAGCTGTTCGACGGCGGTGAGCAGATGCGCGTAATTGCTCGCGCAGGTCATCCCTTGGCGACAGCCACAGGGCTGCAGCTGGCCGACCTGGTGAGCTTGACGTGGATCTTGCACCCCATCGGCAGCCCGATGCGCCGTCGCGTCGAAAGCGCATTGCAGGCCGGTGGCATGGTGCAGTCGCTGGATATCGTCGAAACCGCTTCGATCCTGGCGACCACTGCCATGCTCGAAGCGTCCGAAATGATTGCGGTGGTGCCCAATGACGTGGCCCAGCATTATGCCCGCTATGGGATGGTCGCCATCCTGCCGGTGGAGTTGCCACTGGCGATGGCCAACCTCGGCGTGCTGACCCTGCGCTCGCGGCCCAACTCGGTTGCCCTTGATACCTTGCTGCGCTACCTGCGGGCACAATAACTTTCACCTGCATGAGGCCCTGCGTCTATGCCGCCGGACATGACCCATTCCAGTTTTTGCAACTGGATCCGCTACAAGCACCTGGTGTTGATCGACACGCTGGCGCGCACGCGCAACATGCACGCCACCGCCACGCGCATGAACCTCAGCCAGCCGGCGCTCAGCAAAATGCTGCGTGACCTGGAGGAGCAGTTCGGCTTTGCCCTGTTCGAGCGCCTGCCTCGCAGCATGCCACCCACCGAGTTGGGTGAATACGTGGTGCGGTACGCCCAGGGTGCCCTGGCCGAGTCGCAACAGTTCGTCGACCAGGTCAACCGCCTGCGCAACGGCGGGCACGGTTTCATTCGGGTTGGCGGGATCTTTGCCGCGACCGCATTGGTATTGCCGCAGGCCATCGCCGCCATCAAGGCGCGAAGCCCGTTACTGTCGATTGAAGTGGTGGAGCATTCCAGCGATCACCTGCTGACCATGCTCGAGCAGAACAAGCTGGACATCATGATTGGCCGCTTCACCGAGGAACGCTTCGGTCAGCTGTTCGACTTCCAGCCGCTGGAGCCTGAACCCTTCAGCCTGGTGGTGAACAGCGAGCACCCGCTCAACCGGCTCGACAACACACCGCTTGAGGCGCTAGGCGATTGGCCGTGGGTGCTGTACCCGGTGGGTACGCCGATCCGCAACCGCCTGGAGCAGGCGTTCCGAGTGGCCGGAATCGCCACGCCTGCCGACTGCGTGGAGACCATCTCCATGCCCATGTTCCTGCAGTTGCTGCAATCGGCACCGATGATTGCCATGCTGCCGCGCTCGATGGTGGCCGCGCAGTTGGCCAGCGGGCAGTTCAAGGAGCTGCGCAGCCCTTTGCAGGTGCCCGCGCTGGAGTATGGTGTGGTTACCCGCAAGGATGAACCGCTGAGCGCCTCCGCCAGGGCGTTTGTCGAGATTCTGCTGGAGGGCGCGCAGCGACGGCGGCAATCTCCGGCAGATGCTGCGTTCCACCCCTAGCCGATTGAAGATCACGCACCGAAATACCCTTGCGATAACTCCAGGTTATCGCTCGATCGGATCATCTCATTGGGAATGCGGCACCAGGCTTCTTACAGTGGCGACAGCCATAACAAGAAGTCAGCCGCTCCGCCCTGAGAGGTCCCATGCAACTGATTGCCAAATCCGGTGACCCCGCCGTCATCCGCCTCAACCCTTTGGACAACGTCGTCATCGCCCGCCAGGCCCTGGCGCCAGGCGTGCGCCTGGATGCCGAGGCGATTACCGTGCGCCAGCCCATCCCTTCAGGCCACAAGCTCGCCACCGAGCCTGTGGCGCAGGGCCAGCCGTTGCGCCGTTACGGGCAGATCATCGGGTTTGCGTCCCAGGCGATCGACGCTGGCGACCATGTGCACGTGCACAACGTGCAGATGGGCGATTTTGCCCGCGACTACGCGTTTGGTGTCGATACCCGCAGCCTGCCAGGCTGCGCCGCGCAGTTCCAGGGCATCGTGCGCGCCGATGGCCGTGTCGCTACCCGCAACTACATCGGCATTCTCACCTCGGTGAACTGTTCGGCGACCGTGGCCCGAGCCGTGGCCGACCATTTCCGCCGTGACATTCACCCCGAGGTGCTGGCCGACTACCCGAATGTCGACGGTGTGGTCGCCCTGACCCACGGTGCCGGCTGCGCAGTGGACCCGAGCGGTGAAGCCTTGGGCCTGCTGCGCCGCACCCTGGCCGGGTACGCCGTCCACCCCAACTTCGCTGCCGTGCTGATCATCGGCCTGGGCTGCGAAACCAACCAGATCGAAACCCTGCTGGAAACCCAGGGCCTGCAGGCGAGTGCGCAACTGCGCGCCTTTACCATCCAAGGGATCGGGGGCACCTCGAAAACCATCGCTGCCGGTATCGCCCAGGTCAAGGCGCTGTTGGCCGAGGCCAATCAGGTACGGCGCCAGCCGGTCAGTGCCCGCCACCTGGTGGTCGGCCTACAGTGCGGCGGCTCAGATGGCTATTCGGGGATCACCGCCAACCCGGCACTGGGCAATGCCGTTGACCGCCTGGTGGCCGCCGGTGGTACCGCCATTCTTTCTGAAACCCCGGAAATCTATGGTGCCGAGCACTTGCTCACGCGCCGCGCGGTAAGCCGTGAGGTAGGGGAGAAGCTGGTGGCGCGCATTCGCTGGTGGGAAGACTACTGCCAGCGTTTGAACGCCGAATTGAACAACAACCCCTCTGCCGGCAACAAGGCCGGGGGGCTGACCACTATCCTCGAGAAATCCCTGGGCGCAGTGGCCAAGGCAGGTTCCAGCAACCTGGTCGATGTGTATCAGTACGCGCAAGCCGTGCGTGCCCAGGGCCTGGTGTTCATGGACACCCCCGGCTACGACCCGGTCTCGGCCACCGGTCAGGTGGCCGGCGGGGCCAACCTGATCGCCTTCACCACCGGCCGCGGCTCGGCCTACGGCTGTGCCCCGGCGCCATCGATCAAGCTGGCAACCAACAACCGGGTGTTCGAGCACCAGCAAGAGGACATGGACGTCAATTGTGGCGGCATCGCCGATGGCTCCACCAGCATCGAAGAGCGCGGCGCATTCATCTTCGAGCAAATGCTGCGCATTGCCTCCGGGGAACGCAGCAAGAGCGAACAGCACGGCTACGGGCAAAACGAGTTCGTCCCGTGGCAGATCGGCGCCGTGACCTGATTGACCGCTCCCGTCCCATTTGCGAGGCAACCGCAATGATTCAAACCACACGGTACAACGTGCAAACGCTTACCACGTTTGTCGAGCAACTGTTCATGAAAGCCGGAGCCGACGTGGACGTCGCCCAGGTGGTGACCCGGGTGCTGCTCGAAGGCGAACTGCTCGGCCACCGTACCCATGGCCTCAACCTGGTCAGCCGCTACATCGACGGCGTGCTCAGCGGGCAGGTCAAGGCCCGCGCGCAGGCGCTGGAACAGGTCGCCGACAGTGGTGTTTCCAGCCTGTTCGACGGCCACTACGTGTTGGGGCCCTATTGCGTCAGCCGGGCACTGGATTGCGCGGCCGCGGGCGCGACCAAGCAGGGCATCGGTATTGCGGTAGTACGCCGCGCTGCCCATATCGGCTGCCTGGCCGCCTACCTCAAGCCATACACCGACCAAGGGTTGCTGGCCATCGTCTACTCGTCGGATCCGTCGGTGGGGCTGGTCTGTGCTCATGGTGGCATCGACCCGGTGTACACCCCCAACCCGATTGCTGCCGGTATCCCGACCCAGGGTGAGCCGATCCTGCTGGATGTCAGCATGTCCACCGTCACCCTCGGCCTGGTTGGCCAATGCCGCGATGCCGGCCGACGTCTGCCGCACCCGGTGCTGGTGAGCAATGACGGGCAGCTCAGCGATGACCCGGGCGATTTCTTTACCCGCCCGCAAGGCAGCATCCTGCCGCTCGGCGGCCAGGCCTTTGGCCATAAAGGGTTTGCCCTTGCGCTGTTGGTCGAAGCCCTCACCTCAGGGCTGGCCGGCCATGGGCGCAAGGATGCACCGGACCAGTGGGGCGCCTCGGCGACTGCGCTGGTGATTGACCCGCGCATGTTCGGCGGCCTGGAGGCGTTCCTCGACGAAACCAGCTTCCTGGGGGGATTGGTTCTGGCAAGCCGCCCGCTCGACCCCGAACGCCCGGTACGCCTGCCCGGGCAAGCAGGCCTTGCCCTGCGTCGCCAGGCCGTGGAGCAGGGCGTGAGCCTTTCGCCGCAGTTGATAGCCGACCTTGAGCGTGTGGCTGGGCAGTTGCAACTGCCGGGACTTTTCCAATGATGCACAGCAAGGGAACACAGATGACTGATCGAACGAACGCCAATCAACCGCTGCCACTGAACCATGATGCCAGCGTTTTCGACAGCGGCAGCTGGGTAGGGCGCGTCTGGTTGCCGGAGCAGGGGCCGGCGGTGGTGCTGGTGAAAGCCGGCGCCGTCTACGACATCAGCACCCACGTGGCGACCGTCTCGGCGCTGCTGGAAGTGGACGATCCGGTGGCCTACCTGCGTGCCTTGCCGCTGGCCGACCCCTTGATTGCGCTGCCGGCATTGCTGGGCAACAGCGATCCCGCACGGCGCACCCCGCACCAGCCGTGGCTGCTGGCGCCGATCGACCTGCAAGCGGTGAAGGCCGCTGGTGTGACCTTCGCCACCAGCCTGCTGGAGCGTGTGGTAGAAGAACAAGCCAAGGGCGACCCGGCCAAGGCCGACGCCATCCGTGACACCCTGGCCAGCCGCATCGGCGCCGACCTGTCGCAGATCGTGCCCGGCTCGGCTCAGGCCGAAGCGCTGCGCAAGGTGCTGGTAGAGCAGGGCCTGTGGTCGCAGTACCTGGAGGTGGGTATAGGCCCGGATGCCGAAGTGTTCACCAAGGCCCAACCGCTGTCCGCAGTTGGCCACGGCGCCGACATCGGCATCCACCCCAAGTCCAGCTGGAACAACCCAGAACCGGAAGTGGTGCTGGCCGTGTCGAGCAATGGCAGCATCAAGGGCGCCATGCTCGGCAACGACGTCAACCTGCGTGACTTCGAAGGGCGTAGCGCGTTGCTGCTGTCCAAGGCCAAGGACAACAACGCCTCCACTGCACTGGGCCCGCTGCTGCGGTTGTTTGACGAAAGCTTCGGCCTGGACGATGTGCGTGCTGCCGAGGTGGACCTGCGGGTGGAAGGCGAGGACGGCTTTATCCTCTCCGGGCGCAGTTCCATGCGCCAGATCAGCCGTGACCCGCAAGACCTGGTGCAGCAAACCCTCAACGAAAACCACCAGTACCCTGACGGCCTGGTGCTGTTCCTCGGTACCCTGTTCGCCCCCAAGCAGGACCGCGATCAGCCGGGTAACGGCTTTACCCACAAACCGGGTGACGTGGTGAGCATCAGCAACCCGCAACTGGGTACCCTGTGCAACCGCGTGACCACCAGCGATCTGGCACCGCAGTGGGACTTCGGCCTGCGCGCGTTGATCGACAACCTCGGCCGGCGTGGCCTGCTGGAGGTTGCGGCCACCGCCCGCCCGCTTTGAACGGCTCGCTGCGTCAGGGAGGGGCGCAGCATCATCGAGGGATCGTCAAGGCGCTGACAGCGCGGCAACAATAATAATAAAGGTCATCACATGAACCCAATGAAGAAGTACCAGCGCATTACCGTCGTGTTCCTGCTGCTGATCGGCATCGTCAACTACCTGGACCGTAGTGCGCTGTCGATCGCCAACACCTCCATCCAGAAAGACATGATGATCAGCCCGTCGCAGATGGGCATCCTGTTGTCGGCGTTTTCCATTGCCTATGCCTTTGCCCAGTTGCCAATGGGCATGATCATCGACCGCCTGGGCAGCAAGATCGCCCTCGGCGCCTCGTTGCTGGGCTGGTCGGTTGCCCAGGCGGCGTTTGGCATGGTCAACAGTTTTGCCGGTTTCATGGGCCTGCGGGTGTTGCTGGGGATTGGCGAGGCGCCGATGTTCCCATCGGCGGCCAAAGCATTGTCGGAGTGGTTCGACGCCAACGAGCGCGGCACCCCGACCGGTGTGGTCTGGTCGTCGACCTGTCTTGGCCCCTGCCTGGCGCCGCCGTTGCTGACGCTGTTCATGGTCAACTTTGGCTGGCGCGGCATGTTCATCATCACCGGCGTGATCGGCGTGGTGCTGGCGCTGTGCTGGCTGACCTTCTACAAGAGCAAGGCCCGTTTTCTGGCAGAGCTTGCCGCCGAAGGCAAACCGCTGCCGAGTGAGCGCCAGGCTGCGGCCGCCACGGCAACCGCGCCGAAGGCTTCGTACTTTGCCGGCTGGCTTGATCTGTTCAAGCACCGCAGTACCTGGGGCGCGGTGTTGGGTTTCATGGGGGTGATCTACATGCTCTGGCTGCACTTGACCTGGCTGCCGGGCTACTTCGAGCGCGAGCATGGCCTGGACCTGTACAAGACCGCCTGGGTGGTGTCGCTGGCGTATGGCTTCGGTGCGGCGGGTACCATCGTTGCCGGGCGCTTCTGTGACTGGCTGGTAAGGCGTGGCATGAGCGTGCTGGGCAGCCGCAAGTTCAGTGTCATCACTGGCCTGGTGCTGGCAGCGCTGTTCACCTTGCCACTGTCGTTCGTCACCGGCCTGACGGGGTGCATCATGCTGCTTTGCCTGGCGCTGTTCAGCATCAATATGGCCAGTGCCACCGCCTGGATGATCGTCAACACCATTGTCGACAGCCAGCGCGTGGCCTCGTTTGGCTCGATCCAGAACTTCGGCGGTTACATCGCAGGCTCGGTGGCACCGATCGCGACGGGCTTCAGCATCCAGTACTCGGGCTCGTTCACCACAGCGTTCATGATCAGCGCGGTGGTGGCGCTGTGCTCGGCGGTGGCGTACTTCCTGCTGCTTCAGGCGCCCATTGGCAGTGCCAGGGTCGAGGCGGGCGGGATGGCTGGCGCAACTGAACAGGCGTGAACGCTACGGGGGCTGCAGTGCAGCCCCTGAACCCTTGGTTGATTGTGACGCGACCCGCGGCGCTTGTCATGGAGGGCTATCTGTATGTATAAACAGTGCCTGTTGCCGCCATCTGACTTCCGCCCGTGATCGCCCATTCCGTCGACGACCCGTTCTACTACCTGCATAACTTCCGCCAGGTCGTGCTGTGGGTCGAACAGCGCTACCAGGACCTGCTCGATGACCAGGAACTGGCCTTCATCCGTGCCTTCAGTCAACTGCAAGCGCCAGCCCAGGCCTTGATGGTGCGCATGGTGATGCGCAAAGGCGAGTTGTTTCGCAGCGATCGGCTCGACTACGCCGAAATCGGCGATACTGCGCTGGCGCTGCAGCCGTTGCTGGCCCTCGGCTGGGTACGGGAGCCCGAGCAACTGGACCTTGAACAGCTGTTCGCGTTGCTGCGCAAGGAAGAACTGGCCCGCTGCTTCGCCCGGCAACTGAACCGCCCGCGCGCGGCCAAGCATGAGTTGTTGGCACAGCTGCAACCCCTGGCGCTGGCAGCCCGGTCACTGGTCGAGTGGTTTCCTGACAGCGAGGTGCGCATCCTCCAGTGGTGCCTGCAACCTCTGTGCGACCGCATGCGCCTGCTGTTCTTCGGCAACCTGTACCAGGACTGGTCAGACTTCGTCCTTGCCGACCTGGGCTTGCTGCGTTACGAGCAGGTGCCGTTCAGCTCCGATTCGCGTGCCTTGCAGCAACGTGACGATGTCGACCTGGCCATGGCGCTGCACCAGTGCGCCGAGCGCCTGGAGCAGGGCGGCGACCCCCTGCCGATCCTTGCCACCCTGCAGGGCCTGCACAGCAGCAACCCCTGGCTGGCCCGGCGCCATGCGCGGCTGCAATTCGCCGTGGGCCAACAATGCGAACGCCTGGGTGAATGGGACCTGGCCACGGCGGTGTATGCGCAATGCAACCATCCCCAGGCGCGCATTCGCCAGGTGAGGGTGCTGGAGCGCACCGAACAGTGGCACCAGGCCCATGCACTGGCGGTGCAACTGGCTGCGGCACCTGCCAACGCGCTGGAGGTGCAGGCGCTGCAGCGCATGCTGCCACGCCTGGCGCGCAAACTCGGCGGCCCGCCACAGCGGCGCCAGCGCACCACGCCGCTGGAACTGATCGAGCTCGAACTGCCCCGCGGGGACGCTGCACTGGGCGTTGAAGAAGCCGTGCGTCAGCACCTGATGCAAGAGGGGGGGCAGGCGCATTACGTGGAAAACACGCTGTTCAACAGCCTGTTTGGCCTGTTGTGCTGGGAGGCCATCTTCGCCCCGGTGCCCGGCGCATTCTTCAACCCGTTCCAGGCCGCGCCACAGGACCTGCACGACAGCGACTTCCAGCAACGGCGCAGTGCACTGTTCGAACGCTGCCTCGGGAGGCTCGACGAGGGTAGCCATCGGCAGGCGATTCTCGACTGCTACGTGGCCAAACAGGGGCTGCAGTCGCCGTTCGTGTTCTGGTCCATGCTCAGCGAGGAACTGCTGGAGCAGGCCTTGGCTTGCCTGCCGGCCGCGGCACTCAAGCAATGTTTCCTGCGCCTGTTGCAGGACATTCGCAACAACCGTACCGGCATGCCCGACCTCATTCAGTTCTGGCCCGAGCAGGGCCGTTATCGCATGGTCGAGGTCAAGGGGCCCGGTGACCGCCTGCAGGACAATCAGCTGCGCTGGCTGGAGTTCTGCAAGCAGCACGGCCTGCCGGTCGCGGTGTGCCACGTGCGCTGGAGCGAAACGCCTTGAGCTACAGCGTAGCGGTGCGCGCCTTGTGTGAGTTCAGCGCCAAGGTCGGCGACCTGGACCTGCGCTTCACGCCATCGCCCACCGCCCAGGAGGGTATCGAAGGGCATCAGCGGGTGGTGGCACGGCGGGCTGCTGGCTACGAGTCGGAAATCGCCCTTGAAGGCCAGTTCGAAACCCTCAGGGTGCGGGGCCGCGCCGATGGCTATGACCCTGGCAGCAATCGCCTGGAAGAGATCAAGACGCACCGTGGCGATCTGGCGCGTCAACCGGCCAATCACCGTCAGTTGCACTGGGCGCAGGCCAAGGTCTATGGCTGGTTGATGTGCCAGGCACGACAACTGCCCGCCATCGAGGTGGCGCTGGTGTACCTCGACGTGGACAGCGACAGCCAGACGCTGTTCACGGAGCACTGTTCGGCTGCCGAGCTGCAGGCCTTCTTCGAAACCCAGTGCCAGCGCTTTCTGGGCTGGGCCCGATCGCAGCAACGACGCCTGGCCGACCGTGACCAAGGCCTGCTGGCGCTGAGTTTCCCCTACCCACAGTTCCGAAAGGGCCAGCGGCAGTTGGCTGAAACCTTGTACAAGGCGGTGAGCACCGGCCGTTGCCTGATGGCCCAGGCCAGCACCGGCATTGGCAAAACCCTTGGTACCTTGTTCCCGCTGCTGAAGGCCATGGTGCCGCAGCAGCTGGACAAGCTGTTTTTTCTCACCGCCAAGACACCAGGCCGGGCACTCGCCCTGGATGCCCTGCGCCAGATCACCGATGCCACGCCGCAACCTGCCCTGCGCACATTGGAGTTGATCGCCCGCGACAAAGCCTGTGAGTACCCGGACAAGGCCTGTCATGGTGAGTCCTGCCCATTGGCCGCAGGTTTCTACGACCGTTTGCCGGCTGCGCGCGAGGCTGCAGCAGCACTGCCGTTGCTCGACCGCGCCAACCTGCGTGAAGTGGCTTTGGCGCACCAGGTGTGCCCGTACTACCTGGGCCAGGAGATGGCGCGTTGGGCCGACGTGCTGGTCGCCGACTACAACTACTACTTCGATGCGCATGCTTTGCTGTTCGGCCTGACCCAGCTCAACCAGTGGCGAGTGGCAGTACTGGTGGACGAAGCGCATAACCTGGTCGAGCGTGGGCGCGGCATGTACAGCGCCAGCCTTGACCAGGGCCAGCTGCTGGCGTTGCGCCAGAGCAAACCGCCTGGGCTGGTCAGTGCGCTGGACCGCCTGAACAGGCAGTGGAACGCCCTGTATAAAGAGCAGCGTGCGCCGTACCAAGCCAGTGAGTCGCTGCCTGAAGGCCTGCTGCGCGCCCTGCAGCAGTGCGTCGGGGTGATTCAGGAGCAGATGAACCAGGCCCCCGCGCACATCGACCCCCAGGTGTTGCAGTTCTACTATCAGGCCTTGCAGTTCTGCCGGGTTGCCGAGCTGTTCGACGAGCACTTTCTGTTCGACATCAGCCAGCGCCAGGGCCCGCGCAAGCGGCGGCTGGCCACGCTGTGCCTGCGCAATGTCACCCCGGCGCGGCTGCTGGCACCACGCATGCAGGCGGCGCGCAGTGTGACGCTGTTTTCCGCCACGTTGAGCCCACGGCACTTCTACAGCGACCTGCTGGGCATGCCAGCCGATACCGCCTGGCTGGACGTGGCCGCGCCGTTCCGTGCCGAACAGCTGGAGGTGCGCATTGCCAGCCAGGTGTCCACCCGTTACCAGCAGCGCCAAGCCTCCCTGGCGCCGATCGTTGACCTGATTGCCCGGCAGTATGAGCGCATGCCGGGTAACTACCTGGCGTTCTTCAGCAGCTTCGAATACCTGCAACAGGTGGCAGGGCTGTTGGCCGAGCAGCATGGGCAGATTCCGCTGTGGTCACAGGAGCCGGGCATGGACGAGGCAGCTCGCCAGGCATTTCTCGATCGCTTTGTCGCCGATGGCCGAGGTGTGGGCTTTGCCGTATTGGGCGGCGCTTTCGGCGAAGGGGTGGATTTGCCCGGCACGCGGCTGATTGGTGCGTTTATCGCTACCCTGGGGCTGCCTCAGGTCAACCCGGTCAACGAGCAGTTCAAACAGCGCCTGGGGCGGCAATTTGGCGCGGGTTTCGATTACGCGTACCTCTACCCGGGCGTGCGCAAGGTGATCCAGGCGGCGGGCCGGGTTATTCGGGGTGATCAGGACCGTGGCGTACTGGTGCTGATTGACGAACGCTTCGCCGAGCCCCGGGTGCAGCAGATGTTTCCAGGGTGGTGGGCGGCGGCTATTGTCTAGCGGTCTTTCGCCTTTGACGATCAGTCGCAATCAGGGGGGATCAAACCATCCACCAAGTTCCCCTCATGGCACACCGCCGCAAGGCGGCCCAAGCACGTCAACCGGGCATTCCGTCTGCCCGGGGCCGCAGCAGGATGGGCAGGTAATGGCGCAGGAACAGCAACAGCGCCAGGCTCCAGCACAGTGCCGAAACGCTTACCCCCAGCGATGTGAACAGCGGCAGAATCACCCGGGCCAAGGTCGCCAGTTGCATCAGGGCAAAGGCCCAGGCAATGCTGGTCGGCACCTGCAATGGCCTGCCGGTGTGGCCCAGGCTGACCCGCGCCATCATGGCCAGGATCAGCCCGGTCATGGCGCCAACGGTCAGCGCGTGGGTCACCAGGCTCGGGCTCAGGGCCACCCCGCTATGCCACAACGCCATGCCCAGGCAGGCCAGGGCGAGCCAGGCGTAGGCCAGGTGTAGCGACCATAGCAACGGTACGCGCCACAGGCTACGGTCGTGCCACAGCACCAGTCGGGTCGCATGCAGCGCGAACAAGGCAAAAAACAGCACCGCCAGGCTTGCTTGCGGCGTATCGGCCAGGCCGGTGGCAAACGCCAGCGGTACTGCGACGCCGAGCAACAGGCAGGCTCGGTCCAGCCATGGGCGGGCAGGGGCCGCGTCAAGGTGACCCAGGCCACGGCGGGTAAAGAATGGTATGACCCGGCCGCCGAGTACGGTCATCATCGCCGTCACCAGCCACAGCCCGGCAAATATTCCACGACGCTGCCACAGTTCGTCCTGGTGCAACCAGCCGGCCAAGGTCAACCACTGGCAGGCGGCAATCAACAGCACCAGTACGACGATCGGGTAGTTGTTGCGCAGGCGCCGTTGCAGGACCGGTCGTGCCAGGCTCAATGCCACCAATGGCAGGAAGCTGCCCTCGACCAGTACCAGCCAGCTACCCGGTAGTGGCATGAACCAGCTTACCCGCCCCAGCAGCCAAAGCAGGAACACACCCTGCAGCGCCCGCCCGCT
Organism: Pseudomonas sp. KCJK9058; assembly: GCF_046230975.1. Taxonomy (NCBI): domain Bacteria; kingdom Pseudomonadati; phylum Pseudomonadota; class Gammaproteobacteria; order Pseudomonadales; family Pseudomonadaceae; genus Pseudomonas; species Pseudomonas sp. KCJK9058. The sequence goes on along the minus strand of NZ_JBJJLR010000005.1, from coordinate 44,822 downwards.
CAAGCCTGGGATGCCGCTCCAGTTCTGCACGGCGGTCAGCAGAAAACCCGCGATAATGGCGGCGGCGAAGCCGTAAAGCATCTCGTGGCGGTGCCAGGCGAGCATACCGCCGGGCGGTGCAGGGGCCAGTGCCCCAGCCAGTACGCCGGCCCACAACAGCAGGGCGATCAGCGCAAACAAACTGCCACCCAGGAAGAACGGGCGAAAACCCAGGCTCCAGACGGCTTGGCGTGGGCGTGAAGCAGTGGGTTGCACGAGCATGGGCAGTCCTTGGTTCGTTCAGTAGGCTTCAATTGGGGTAAGATCACGATCCGTGCCAGTTGCAAAGCCCTTGAATATCAAGGTGATGGCACTTCTCAGGGTCCGAATGACACGCGCGTATTGCGGTCATTCAGACTGGCTTGTATGTCGTTTTGACTTGCTTCAGGGTTTGCCTGGTTCAGTGCCGGCTGACGCTTCGCTACAGGATTCACGTTTTGTCCGACCTCTCGAAAAATCCGCTGCTGCAGTACATGGCCCGTCTGGCCCCATCCAGCCAGCAAACCATGCGCTACATTCTTCAGGACGCCGCCGACCGGCTAGCTTTTGTCGACTGCAACATTGTCGATGTGCCTTGGCATCGGCTCGAGCCGGGCCATGTGATTGCACTGGTGGCTGCCCTGCGTGCCGATGGCTACGCGCCCAACAGCTCGTCGCTGTACGTCAACGCGATTCGCGGGGTGATGAACGAGGCCTGGCGTCAGGGCCTGATCGACCACGAGCAGCTGTTGCGTATTCGCGAGGTCAAGCCCGCCACGGGCAGCCGCCTGCCGCCAGGGCGCAACCTGCGCCGCAGCCTGATCCGCGAGCTGATGGATGTGTGCGCCGCCGACCCGCGGCCACAGGGGGTACGTGATGCGGCGATCATTGCCTTGCTGTACGGCACCGGCATGCGCAAGTCGGAGTCGGTCGACATCGACCTCGACCAGGTCGACTTCGAGGCGCGCAGCCTGCAGGTAGTGGGCAAGGGCAACCACCAGCTGGTCAAGTACGCACCGCCGTGGGCGTTCGAGAAGCTGCAGGCCTGGCTTGAACTGCGCCGCCAGGACCTGCCTGCCGGGGCGGAAGATGACCCGTTCCTGTTCAACCGCATCCGTCGCGGCAACCACATTACCCGGGCGCGCATTACCAAGCATGCGATCTACTACATTGCCCGCCAGCGCGGCGCGCAGGTGGGGGTGAAGATCATGCCGCACGATTTTCGCCGGGCATTCATTACCCGGGTGATCGAAGAGCACGACCTGTCGATTGCGCAGAAGCTGGCGCACCATGCCAATATCCAGACTACGGCCATCTATGACCGGCGTGATGACAACGAGCGTCGGCGTGCCGTGGACCGCTTCGATTACTGAGGCTTGATATTGTGGGGCTCAAAGCAGCCCCCTTTTCACGTATGCCGGCACCGAAACAGGGCCGACACACGCCCCTGCTTTGTGCGCCATTCCCCCGCATGCCCGATGCCAGAGCGGGCACCGCACAGGTTTCATCATCGTTCACCTGCGAAGTTGGCCCGCAACCTGCTATATCCAGCCTGCGAATTTGATCGAGTGGTCAGGCCGTGCGCGCTAGCAGGCGCCCGCGCCGGACCCTCTAAACGGCCAGCAGGCCACGGATTTCAGGGGCCGCAGGATGTCGCTCGCGGAGCAGATCGAACAACAGCAAGACGATGCAGGCTGGAGTGCTCACCTGCAGTTGCGCTTTGTGCAGCGTGACGGCGTGACCCGCCTTGGTGCGTGGAAGCATTTCGGACCTCTTTTGGTGCAGCGGCCTTTCTATCCTGAAGGTGCGCCGTGCCATGTCTATGTCCTGCACCCGCCGGGCGGTATCGTCGCCGGCGACCGCCTGGAACTGGACATTCACCTGGAGCCGGGTAGCCACGCGCTGCTGACCATGCCCGGCGCCAGCAAGTTCTACCGCAGCATTGGCCCGACCGCGCGGTTGACCCAACGCTTCCACATGGCCACGGGCAGCACCCTGGAGTGGCTGCCGCAGGACAGCATCTTCTTCTCCGGCGCCCGCGCCAGCCTCGCCAGCCGTTTTACCCTCGAGCCGGGCGCCCGCCTGCTGGCCTGGGAAACCCTGTGCCTGGGCCGTCCGGTCATGAACGAGCGTTTCGACCACGGCGCCCTCGACAGCCTTTTGCACATCGAACTGCCTGACGAGGTTGGCCTGCATGAGCGCCTGCGGCTCGCAGGCGGGCACCTGGGCAAGCTGGGTGGGCATCCGCTACTCGCCACCTTTTGTGCCGCACCTGCCGATCAGGCCGTGCTGGAGCAGGTTCGCCCGCTACTCGATGAACTGGGCAACCCGGCCGGTGCGACCCTGCTCGGGTCGTTGCTGGTGATCCGCGTGCTCGACCATGACAACCAACACCTGCAACGCACCCTGCAACGCCTGTGGCATGTGCTGCGCCCGGCCATCCTCGGCCTGCCAGCCTGTCCGCCGCGTATCTGGGCTACCTGAGAGAGCGCCATGGAGCTTACCCCGAGAGAGAAAGACAAACTGCTGCTGTTCACTGCCGCGCTGCTGGCGGAGCGGCGTCTGGCCCGTGGCCTGAAGCTCAACTACCCGGAGGCCGTGGCGCTGATCAGTGCCGCGGTGCTCGAAGGCGCCCGCGATGGCCGCACAGTCGCCGAGCTGATGAGCCTGGGGCGTGAAGTGCTGACCCGTGAGCAAGTGATGCCCGGTATCGCTGAAATGCTTCACGACGTGCAGGTCGAAGCGACCTTCCCGGATGGCACCAAGTTGGTGACCGTGCATGACCCCATCGTCTGAAACCGCCAAGGAGCGTCGCATGATCCCAGGTGAAATCCAGGTCGCCACGGGCGACATCGAGTTGAACAGTGGCCGAGAAACGGTCAGCGTCAGTGTGGCCAACCATGGCGACCGGCCGGTGCAGGTCGGCTCGCACTACCACTTCTACGAGGTCAACGACGCGCTGGTATTCGACCGTGCGCCAACCCTCGGCTTTCGCCTGGACATCCCGGCCGGCACTGCCGTGCGCTTCGAGCCGGGTCAGGCGCGTACCGTGCAACTGGTGGCGTACGCCGGCAAGCGTGAGGTCTATGGTTTTCAGGGCAAGGTGATGGGCGCGCTGGAGGGCAGGGCATGAGCCGTATTTCCCGTCAGGCCTATGCCGACATGTTCGGCCCCACGGTTGGCGACCGCGTGCGCCTGGCCGACACTGCGCTGTGGGTGGAGGTCGAGAAAGACTTCACGATCTACGGCGAAGAGGTGAAGTTCGGCGGCGGCAAGGTTATTCGTGATGGCATGGGGCAGGGCCAGATGCTGGCGGCCGAGGCCATGGACCTGGTGTTGACCAATGCGCTGATCATCGACCACTGGGGCATCGTCAAAGCCGACATCGGCATCAAGCATGGACGCATTGCAGTGATCGGCAAGGCGGGCAACCCCGATGTGCAGCCGGGCGTGAACGTGCCGGTCGGGCCAGGGACCGAGGTAATCGCGGCCGAGGGCAAGATCGTCACCGCCGGGGGGGTCGATTCGCATATCCACTTCATTTGCCCGCAGCAGGTGGACGAGGCATTGAACAGCGGTGTCACCACGTTCATCGGCGGTGGAACCGGGCCGGCCACTGGCACCAATGCCACCACCTGCACGCCCGGCCCTTGGTACCTTGCGCGCATGTTGCAGGCCGCCGACAGCTTGCCGATCAACATCGGGTTGCTGGGCAAGGGCAATGCCTCGCGGCCGGACGCGCTGCGCGAGCAGATTGCCGCAGGTGCTGTCGGGCTCAAACTGCATGAAGACTGGGGCTCTACGCCAGCAGCCATCGACTGTTGCCTGGACGTGGCCGAGGAAATGGATATCCAGGTGGCGATTCACACCGACACCCTCAACGAGTCGGGCTGTATCGAAGACACGTTGGCGGCCATCGGCGACCGCACCATCCACACCTTCCATACCGAAGGTGCCGGTGGCGGCCATGCCCCGGACATCATCCGTGCGGCGGGGCAGGCCAACGTGCTGCCATCCTCGACCAACCCGACCCTGCCGTACACGATCAATACCGTGGACGAGCACCTGGACATGCTCATGGTCTGCCACCACCTGGATCCGAGCATCGCCGAGGACGTGGCCTTCGCCGAGTCGCGCATTCGCCGCGAAACCATCGCTGCCGAGGACATCCTCCACGACATGGGCGCCTTTGCCATGACCTCGTCCGACTCCCAGGCCATGGGCCGGGTTGGCGAGGTGGTGCTGCGCACCTGGCAGGTGGCGCACCAGATGAAGCTGCGTCGCGGGCCGCTGGCACCGGACACCCCGTACAGCGACAACTTTCGGGTCAAGCGCTACATCGCCAAGTACACCATCAACCCGGCACTCACCCATGGCATCGGTCACGAAGTGGGCTCGGTGGAGGTCGGCAAACTGGCCGACCTGGTGCTGTGGTCGCCAGCGTTCTTTGCGGTCAAGCCGGCTTTGGTGCTCAAGGGCGGGATGATCGTCACCGCGCCCATGGGCGACATCAACGGCTCCATACCCACCCCCCAGCCGGTGCACTATCGGCCGATGTTCGGCGCGCTGGGGGCGGCTCGGCATGCCACACGCATGACATTCCTGCCCCAGGCGGCAATGGACCGCGGGCTGGCCGAGGAGCTTAACCTGCGCAGCCTGATTGGCGTGGTCAACGGCTGCCGGCGGGTACGCAAGCCGGACATGGTCCACAACACCCTGCAGCCGCTGATCGAAGTCGATGCGCAGACCTATCAGGTGCGTGCCGATGGCGAGCTGCTGGTCTGCGAACCGGCCAGCGAACTGCCGCTGGCCCAGCGCTATTTCCTGTTCTGAGGAGCACCCATGATTGTCTTGAGCCGCCGTATCTCCGAACCCGGTACGCGGGTTGTCAGTGGCACTGTCACCCTTGACGTGGACAGCCGTATCAAGAGCCGCCTGCGAGTAACCCTGGACGATGGCCGCGAAGCCGGGCTGATGCTGGAACGCGGCCACCTGCTACGTGGAGGTGAACTGCTGGCCGATGCCGAGGGCACCCAGCTGATCCGCGTGCTGGCGGCGCCCGAGGCGGTGTCGACGGTGCGCTGTGCCGATCCACACCTGTTGGCCCGCGCCGCCTACCACCTGGGTAACCGCCATGTGCCGCTGCAGATCGAACCCGGGCTGTTGCGCTTCCAGCACGACCATGTGCTGGACGACATGCTGCGGGGGCTGGGCCTGACGGTAGAGGCCGAACAGGCCCCGTTCGAGCCTGAGGCGGGCGCTTACCAAAGTGCACCGCATGGCCACAGTCACAGTCATGCCCATGGCCACGATCACCCGTTCGTACGCCTGCCTGCCCATTCCTGAACTGCCCTGGAGCAACCGATGAAAAAGACTTTCGCCCTGTTTCTGTTGATGCTGGCACTGCCAGCCTTCGCCCATCCGGGCCATGACAGCAACCCGCTGCAGGACGGCCTGCTGCACCCGCTGACCGGGCTCGATCACCTGCTGATGCTGCTGGGTACCGGCGTGCTCGCCGCGTTGACCCGTCGCAACCTGACATTGCCCCTGGCGACCCTGGCGGCCATGTTCGGTGGTGCCGTGTGCGGTCACCTGTTCGGCGATGTGCTGGGCATGGAAACCCTGATTGCCGTGTCGCTGCTGGTGGCTGCCGGGGCGGTGCTGCTGCCGAGCCGCCAGTCGCTGCTGGCCATGGCCATGCCGGTGTTCGCCTTGTTCCATGGTTGGGCACATGGCGTAGAAGCCACGCCGAGCGCGTTCTGGCAATTCAGCGCGGGGTTTGTCGTGGTCAGCGGCTTGCTGCTGGCGGCGGGCTTTGCAGTCGGTTGCCTGCTGCGCCGCCACAGCGGCCTGCAGAAGGCCTTTGGCGGTGGCCTGTTGGCCGGCGCCGCGCTGGTGCTGGCCGGTTGATGAACAGCGACCTGGCGCTGCTGCGCCTACTGCAGTTGGCCAGCCCCGGCTTGCCGGTGGGTGGTTTTACCTATTCGCAAGGCCTGGAGTGGGCGGTCGAGGCCGGCTGGGTTCGGGGCGTGGACAGTTTTGCCGGCTGGCAGCGTGAGCAGGTTCACGACACCCTGGCCTGCCTCGACTGGCCGGTGCTGGCGCGTCTGTACCACGCCTGCCAGGCTGAGGACGCCGAAGCGTTCGGTCACTGGAGCCGGTTCTTGCTGGCCAACCGTGAAACCGCCGAGCTGCGCCTGGAAGAACAGCAGCGCGGCGCAGCGCTGGCGCGGTTGCTCGACGGCTGGCAACTGGGCCAGGCACCCGCCTGGCGCGCCAGCCTTGAGCTGACCCAGTTGGGCGGTATGGCCTGGCTGGCTGCGCACTGGGCCATCCCGCTGCGCCAGCTGGCATTGGGCCATGGCTTTGCCTGGCTGGAGGGCGCAGTCATGGCCGGGGTCAAGCTGGTGCCCTTCGGCCAGCAGGCTGCCCAGACCTTGCTGCGCGACCTTGGCGCCGACTTGCCCGCTGCACTGGACCAGGCGCTGGTCCTGGGCGATGACCAGCTCGGCGGCGGCCTGCCGCTGCTGGCCATCGCTTCATCGCGTCACGAAACCCAATACACCCGTTTGTTCCGTTCCTGAGGACTGCCTGCATGCAAAGCTATCAACAACCCCTGCGCGTCGGTGTCGGCGGCCCGGTCGGCTCTGGCAAGACCGCTCTGCTGGAAGCGCTGTGCAAGGCCATGCGCGATCACTACCAGATTGCCGTGGTTACCAACGACATCTATACCAAGGAAGACCAGCGCATCCTCACCGAGGCCGGCGCCCTTGAGCCGGAGCGCATCGTTGGCGTTGAAACTGGCGGCTGCCCGCACACGGCCATTCGTGAAGACGCCTCGATGAACCTGGCGGCGGTCGAAGCGCTGGCGCGCAAGTTCGGTAACCTCGAAGTCATTTTCGTGGAAAGCGGCGGTGACAACCTCAGCGCCACGTTCAGCCCGGAGCTGGCTGACTTGACCATTTACGTGATCGACGTGGCCGAGGGCGAGAAGATCCCGCGCAAGGGCGGCCCAGGCATTACCAAGTCCGACTTCCTGGTGATCAACAAGACCGACCTGGCGCCTTATGTAGGGGCTTCACTGGAGGTGATGGAGCGCGACACCCAGCGCATGCGGCCGCAGCGGCCCTGGACCTTCAGCAACCTGAAGAAGGGCGAGGGGTTGCAGGCGGTGATCGACTTTATCGTCGAGCGCGGGATGCTGGGTGCGCGAGCCTGACAGATCGAGGTCTCTGCGGGCCTGCCCCGCGAATGGGCCGGTCCTGGATAAATGAATTACGCGCGTTTGTTGAACTGCGCCAACGCTGGCAATAGTTGCTTGTCGATGGCCAAGGGCACGGGCCCCGGTAGCTCAGGGCTTTCCGGGGTTTTTTTCGTCTTCGCGTTTGCTATTTCCCAGCCCCAGAACTGATATTTTTGCCAGTAGCAGCCTGTGCTTGCCGAGTGCAATGCTGACATCCCCTATAACGGAAGCAGGTGGATGGTCATGACTGAACTGGCGAGCGACGAATTCGAAGAGATCAGTTTTATCAGTCCCTCCGGGGACGTGCTCATCCGTGTCTACACCCCTAAGCAATGTACAGACCCGGTAGACTGGGGCGAATTCGAAGAAATTGAACGTCCGGCCATGCTTGTCAGGCCTGGTATGTTTGACATGGAGGTAGTGACACTTACCAACCCTGATGGCCGTTGGAGGCGAAGGATTGGAACGGTCAGACCCACAATGAACGCAGCACCCTCCGCAGCTAGTGAAAGTGCTCCGTTGAGCGATACCAATTCACCCTTCGTGAAGCACAGTCTGCAGACTGACGGTCAGTCAGAAGTACAATACGCCGATGGCTGGGAGATTTTATATCACGACGGGTCAGGTGTCAGGTTCAGTCTGTACGCTGATGGTTTTACAGGTGATCTTTCGGACTATGAATTCGCTCTTCCCTATTGGATTAGGGATGCTGAGGAAAGAATTGTCCACGGGGCTTGTAATTTTGAACAGTTGAGTACGCTTGGCGCGACCTGGGCATTTCGTCCTTTGGTACTGCTCGCCGGGAAAAAGGCGCGAGCCGAGGCAGTTCAACCGCAGGCAGACGTGGAGCAGACGTATCACGATAACAAGGTGCATTTCCGGTCCAAATATGGCCAACCCTTTGGAACGGCTAACGAGATTGTTTACGGCTCCTACGAAATTACGTCGGCGAAGGTTTCCAGTGGCCAAGATCCTGATAACTATATCGACCCACCGTTTACAAGAAGTTTCTCCAGCAATGGAACTATGAGCTTCAAGGTGGGGCGGCACGGTACGGACGCTGTCGCGAACTGGTTCAGTAGCTACATCAGTGATTCCGAGAATACGTTCGGGCATGCTCCAGGTAAGCTCAATTTTGGTTTCAAAGGCACGTTGAAACTGACCGTGACGGGCGGTAGTTTCAGTGGCATGGACCAAACGCTGGTATTCAAGGACGTTTTCATCGCTCAAGGTCATACAGGAACATCAAATAACTGGTGGTTCGGCGCCATTGGTGCCCGCAACCCGGACGATGGTAAGCGTTGGGTTCGAGTGGAGGGTAAGGCGCCGACGCCATACGGGGAGTTTGATGCCTCGATGTATTTTCAGCGCGGCGGAGAGCCGCTCACGGACGACGAAATATTCGTATACGAGGGATCGCTAAATGCGCTGCCCACCGAGGCGTGGATGACCAGATTGATAGGTACGACTCGCGTGCAAGATATGGTGCTTCCCGGCAGCCATAACGCTGGCATGTATGGCCCACTGCATAATTGCACCGGGGGAGGCTTTGGTGAGGCAGCATCTAGAGCGCAACGCGCCTCCATTGCGGAGCAACTCCGGATGGGTGTTCGTTACCTGGATATCCGGGTCGCTCGCGCTGATGGTCAACTGCTTTGTTACCATCGGACAGGCACCGGCACGGGGCCGGGATGCGACGGCGCGACGCTCGACGAAGTACTCACCTCCGTTGACACGTTCTTGACAGAAAATCGCGGAGAGTTCGTGATCTTGAGCTTCACGCATATACCCGACGCTGACGTCTCAGCCATTCAAACGATGATTAATCGCCATGCGAATCGTCTGCACAAAGTCAGTGCCGAACCGGGTGAGCGCAAACCGGTGAACCAATTTATCCTGGAGGATTTGCGCGGGAAAATGCTGGTGGTCAGTGAAGGGTTGATGGATGCGCCTGACTCAGGTTTTTATAGAAAAACAAAGGGTCCAAATTCTTGGGATGCGTATCAAATTGTGGATGACTACGCTAATTCGAAAGACACAGATGCTGTGATTGAAGATCAGTTGGGTAAGTGGGCAAGGCATGTGCCGGGTGAATATGGCGTCGGCTTCATGCTCAACTGGACTCGCACCCCGCAGAGCGGGGCGGATTCGGTCGAAAAAATGGCGAAAGTCATCAATGAAAAACTGGCACACAATCTTAATAGCTACCCGGCTAACTGGAGTGCCCCGCAGGTGGTATTGCTGGATTTTGTGACGCCGGGGTATGTCAACTCCATTGTCAATCAAAACCTCGCAAATATTTCACGGCGCGACGAAGGCGATGAAGTGGAACCACCCGTTGGGGCGCGAGTCAACGTGAATATGTATCCACTGCCATTATTTGACGGTGACCCGGTCCGCAAAAAACTACCTTTCGGTTCGTTGATTCCACTCTGGAGGGAAGCAGCCATCAGCAACGAGGGCGGAAGCGTGCGTTTCGCGGCGCGGCCTTACAATCGTAACAGGTTGATTACCTTTGGCGGGTTGGGGTTGCTGTGCTTCAGGCAATACATCATCACTAAAGACTTTGAAGGTGATGGCTTTGAGGTGCCGTTGCTGTCGGATGTACCTACTAGTCTACCCAAAGGCGTCCGGGAGATACGATGGATAGGCACCAATGCCAAAATAAGATGGTTACATCTGCTTCAATACGGAAAAGTGGAAGCTGAATAATACAACGTCTATTTTCTGTATTGTCGCGAAACGCGCAGTGTGCTGACTTTCGGCGAGCAATTGGTGGCTCCGTTGATTGTTCTACCACTTAGGTGGGTAAGGGCAGCCCGATTACCCTCCCGGTAAGTTCCGCTGGCGGCAGGTCAGCGTGCACCTGCATCAAGGTATCCAGCAGCGTTTGACTGGCGAGGGAGAAGAGCGCCGCTCTTGGCCCCCGCCAGTTCAGCGTGAAGCGGCAACTGTTCGCTTGCGGCCAGTACGACCTCGAACCCGTCCCGGTGCAACATGTGGTAAATATGCACGCGTTTTTGCGGGCAACCATCAGCGTTAATGCCTAACCCTGTGGGCACGCCCGCGAAGAAACCAACGCGGTGGATGGCACCGGCTCTGCCGGTGTTCGCTGGTAAAACCGTTCCCACAGGTGTGCGTGTTGCCTGCATCATCTGTGACAACAGTGAGGCTTGTCCGGTTGCCCTTCATAGCGGTCATGGTGCCGCACCCAGTCCATGGTCCCATCTTCGTTGCGCCCCAGTGGCGCAATGTCGAGGAAGTTGTAGGTGTTGACCAGAATGTCCAGCCCGCGGGCGTAGGTTGAGTAGGTGTGGTACACGCTGCCGTCGCCTTCGCGGAAAAACGCACTCAAGCCGGGCAGCTCGCTTTCATTGCCCTCATACGGCTCATAGTTGTACTGCCGCTGGCCTTCACTGCCGACACTGACGCCAAAGTCCTCGTTGAAGGGGCTGCCATGCGACGAATACCATGGGAACTGCCAGCCCATGCGCTGGCGAAATGCCTGAAATTCGGCATACGGGGCCCGTGACACCGCCACCAGCGACACATCGTGGTGGGCCAGGTGCAGGTTGGCGCTGTCAAAGTGGTCGGCCAGAAAAGAGCAGCCGGGGCAGCCCTCGCTCCAGCCTTCGGCGAACATGAAGTGGTAAAGCAACAACTGGCTGCGGCCTGCGAACAGGTCGGCCAGGCTCAACGCGCCGTTCGGGCCGAAGAAGCGGTAATCCTGCTCGACCTTTACCCAAGGCAGGGCGCGACGGGCTGCGGCTAGCGCGTCGCGGTGGTGGGTAAACGCCTTTTCATGCAGCCACAGTTGCTGGCGAGCTGCCAGCCACTGGCTGCGGGAAACCACCGGGTGCCTGCTTTCGCGGGTGCTCATGGTGCTGTCTCCTCGCTGGGGGATTCACACCTTGGTCGAGTACGACCAGGTCGATTCGACAAGCACCGGTGTCCGGGCGATGAGCGGTACCTGCTTAGCCCGAATGAGCGATATGCCCCTCGGCCAGCTCATCGGCGCCGTCATCCTCACCCGGCAGGGCGGTGATCACGCTGAAGTCGCTGACTTCTACCTTGCCGCCGCCATAGCCCAGCAAGTGGAAGGAAAACGCCTTGCGCTCGGTCGGGTTGTCGAAGCTGAACTCCATCTCCAGTGGCGCGTCGGCAGTGACCTTTACCTCTTCTGGCAGGCCCAGCGGCACGTCCTGTTCCAACTGCTTGGCCTTGAGCCGGATATAAGCCGCACGTTCAGGGTCCAGCGAGCGGACCTTGACCCGCACGCGGGTATGCGAGCCTCCGGGCATTTCCAGATACTGGGCGCCAATGAGGTTGTCGGCCCAGTCATCGTGAATGCGCTTGCGCAACTTGATCGGCGAAGGGCCGCCAAACTGGTAACGCAGGTTGAGTGGGGTTTGCAGCAAGGATTGGTCGAGCACCCCGGCCAATGCGCCGATCTGTTGGCCCAGCAAGCTGTCGGCCGGCCCGAGGTAGCGGGCCTGGTCGGCGATAAAGCCCTCACTGGCATAACGCCGGCAGCGCTGTTGGAAGTCACATTCGGTGAACAGGCCCTGGCCATTGTGGTAGCGCAGCATGCCGTTGGTGTAGGAGATCATTTCGCGGCCGCTGTCGTAGTCGCGGTACAACGAGCGACCGCCAAGCGCCACAGGAATGGGCAGTGCGAAGTAGTCGAGCAGCGAGGTGGCCAGGTCGATATGGCCGTAGGTGCCGCGCTTGATGGTTGGCAGCTGGGCTTGCTCCGGCGCCAGGGTAAGGTTGAAGCCCCAGGACGACGCCAGGCGCACGCCATCGATGCCGTGAGACTCGTCGGAAGTCACCACCACCAGTGTGTCCTTGAGGACGCCCTGGCGCTCGAGATTGTCAAGAAATGCCCCGACTGCGTCATCCAGGTAGGCGACCGCTGCCTGTTTCGGTGTGTCGAAGCGCTCGAGGTACTCGGCCGGCGCCGAATAGGGCTGGTGGGTGCCCACGGTGAGCAGCGTCAGCATCCATGGCTTGTCCTGCTTCTGCAGCTGGCCCACATAGCCCAGGGCACCTTCGAAGAAGGCGCGGTCATCCTTGCCCCACGGGAAGTCCAGGTAGTTCTTGTTGCCGAACCACTCCTGGCCATGCACCGAATCGAAACCGATGTGCGGCATGATGCGGTCCTTGGCCATGAAGCGCAGGCCCGCGCCTTGCAGATAGTGGGTGGTGAAGCCGGCCTGGCGCAATTGCGCCGGCAGGCAGGCCTGGTTGCGTTCGTTCTGGGTCAGCAGTTCTACGCCCTTGGGCGTGCCGTTGGCCAGCTTGTCGTAATCGCCGCACAGCATCGCATACAGGCCACGGATGGTCTGGTGGGTGTGCAGCACGTAGTCTGGGGTGTTCATGCCGCGCTCGGCCCACTTGCTGAGCTTGGGCATCAAGTCGTCGTTGAAACGGCTGTTCAGCGCCTGGCGGTTAGGCTGCAGGTAGGCGCCTGGGATGCCTTCCAGGGTAATCACCAGCAAGTTGCGGGCGCTTCCAGGGCCGGCAAGCAGCCTTTGCCCATGCAGGTCGGATTGAGTCAGGCCGCTGCTGGCCAGCGGGGTGAAGGGTTGCGTGCGGCCCATCCAGCCTTCGACCTGGCGTTGCAGGTTACCGACGCCGGCAGACATCAACTGGTGGGGGAGGTTGTATTGCCGCCACTGGTCGGCATCGGAAGGTACCAGCTGCTGGCTGCCCCAATGCGCGCCGAAAAGCAGTACGGGTATGGCCCAGGCTTTGCGCGGCAGTGGCTGGCTACGCCGTGCACGGCTGCGCCACGCACAGGCCAGCCAGACCAGCAGGCCGCCACCCAGGGCCCAGGGCAGCCAGGCATGGGCCAGGCCGCCACCGGTCGAATTCTCCATGAATTGCGGGTCGGTCAGGTAGTTAAGGTCGGCGCTGGTGGGCAGTCGGCCCACTGCGCTTACCAGTTCGGCCGAGGCCACCCACAGCGCCGCCCAGGCCAACAGCACGGGCAGCGCCAGCCACCACGGCCTGCGGTGTAGCAGCACTATCAACAGGCTGCCGAGGGCGAGATCGGACAGGTAACCGAACGGGTTGGACCAACCCAGCATGGCGCGCGTACCCAGTGGGATCACCAGCACCAGGGCCGCCAAAGCGGCAAGCCGGATGCTTGGGTGGTCGGACAGGTTCTTCACAAAAACTTCCCTTTTGCCATTAAATCGTCATGCATCTGTGATTGATGATATCAGGCCAGGGCAGGGAAGGCGGCCGGTTACAAGGCTTGTAACCAAAGCCGGGCCGTTCGCACGGGCCCGGCCGATGGCAACTGTCAGAAGTAATAAGGGAATTTCAGGCTGAAAGAAAAGTCAGGTGCGTCATCGGTCAGACCAATGGACAGGTTGGGCACGATGGTCAGGTTGTTGGTGGCGGCGAAGGTCAGGCCGATGTTGAAGTTGGCGGCGTTGTAGTCACTGTTGGAGATCGATTGCCAGTCGCCGCCATCAGGTTTGATCTTGCTCTTGCGGGCGAACTGGTCGGATACCGAGAACGACATACTCATCTTTTCGTTCAGGGCAAAGGCGATGCCACCGCCGATCTGCCACGAGTCGCCAAGCTTGACGTCACCCGGCACCTTGCTGTTCACCTGTGGACTGATGTCGCTGAACGAGTCTTGCATGTTGTAGGTGTAGGACAGACTGCCGAACAGCACGGCCGGGTCGAAGGTCTTGACCAGCGAGATGCCCGGTGTGATCGACCATACACCGTTGCCGGTCGGCAGGCTTTCCGGTACCGCGAGGTTGTTGTTGCCGTCCACCTCGCGCAGTTTGATGCCATAGGGGTCTTTGCCGGTTGGTGCCTTGATGCGCAGGGTGGCCACTGCGTCAGGCCAGGTTTCGTCCTCGTCGAGGAACTTGTAGGCCACCCCGACGTTGATATCGCCGATTTCCGGGTCGCGGGTCACGCTGGCATCGGAAGTGGTTGCCCCGGCTCCTCCCGCACCGCCAGACGAGTAGGTGGACTCGCGGTAAACCACGGGGACGTTGATATCGAACTGCCAGCGCTGCGCCAGGTTATAGCGCGCGGTCATGTCCAGGGTCCAGTTGTCAGCCTTGATCCGGTCGAGGTTGATGCTGCCGAGGAAGATCGAGTCCAGTGCCAGAAAGCCATTGAGGGTCAGCGCACGGGTATCGTAATGGGTATAGGTGACGCCGGTTTCGAAGCTGAACTTGCCCCCGCCAAAGAATCCGCTGGCTTCGTCATACAGGTTGGAAACGCTTTGCGCCGGCTCGGAATCGGCTGTCAGCGCCTGGCCGTAGGAGCTTCCTGTAGTGCCCGGTGCGCCAGAGGCGACGGTCTGCGCACCTTTCACCCCCTCGGCCGGAGACTTGACCAAGCGTTTGGGTTGCGCGGCAGCAGGGGCCTCCTCGACCTGGCGCACACGTTGCTCCAGCACCATCAGTGCCTGTTGCTGTGCCTCATAGCGGCGTTTGAGTTCAATCAGTTCCTGTTTCAGCGCTTCGACTTGTGGGTCGGCGGCTGCGTAAAGTGCGGTGGCGGGGGCCAAGGTAGTCAAGCACACAAAAGCTCTGAGCGTAAAAGATCGGTACATGGAGTTGCCGTCCCTTCCAACTACTTTTGATGAGACTGAGCGTAGATCAGTATCCGAAGGTGCGAAGACCTTTGAGCTGGTCGAGGCTACCGTTGAGGGAAGCCGCTGTCGGCACGCTCTCGCGCATGACAACGTTCAGGGTGGTGACGTTGTTGACCAGGTTGCCGTTGCCAAGCAGCGTCGAGTTCTGCAACAGGCCACCTTGGGCCAGGCGTTGTACGCTGCTGCCCTGGTTGTTGCTGGCATTGATGTTGAGCTGCACGCCCACACCGCTTGAGGAGACACTGAGCGCGCCGGCGCCATTTTCCCCGACCAGGGTCTGGCCGGCGGCCAGTACCTGGCCTTGCTGTTGTGCAGCGGGGGCCTGGTTGGCTTTGGTCACGTTGATGTCGACGTTGTTGTAAGCGGCGTTGTTGTCACCGGCTGCACGGACCACCTGGGTCACACCTTCGGTGGTGGTCAGGCCGTTGCCGCCCGTTACCACGCCAGTCCCGGCCGCAGACGCGCTGCTCGGCGCCGCACCTGCGCCTTTTCTATCGATCATCGAGACATAGAACTGGGGTTTGATGGTCGATTGCTGAACCTGCAGCGTGGACGTTGCCCCGATCACATCCCCTTTTGCATTTTGCCAGGTGCTGGACATGACAATGCCGAAGCTCACGATTCGTCCGGGCATCACATAGCGGCCCCGCAGGTTGGCCAGCTCCTGGTCCTTCAGTTCGATGGGTTTCAACGCCTCTGCGTGACTGGGCAGGCTGGCTGCCAGGCAGGCGATGGCCAACCACAATGAAGTCTTCATGAAATGCTCCCTGGAGCCTCATGCTCCTTGTCATTAGAACAGTCGTTAGAAGAAGTCGCTTCTGATGAAGCCGAAGTCCAGCAGCTCTGAGTCCTGCACGGGGGTGAAGTTGTTCACCCGGCCCTTGGCGGTCAGTGGCAGGGGCGGGTCGAGCAGGATGTTGTTCTTGTCGTAACCCTGGCCGATCACCGCGAAGATGATGCCGTTCCAGCCCTTGAGGAAATCGTCGACCTTGTATCGCCTGTGGCCCAGCACCGGATCACCGATGTACACCCAACCTTTGTCGACTTTCTGCATGACCACGAAGTGCTTGTAGCCGCGCACATCCATCAGCACCACGACAGGAATGCGTACGCTGTGCAGGGTTTCAGGTGCCACCCGGTAACCGCGGGCACGCATCCCGAGGCTTTCGACGTAGCGCTTCATGTCGAGCATCGAGAAGCCTTGCGTGCGCACAAGGTCCTGGTCGGCGTGGGCCAGCATGCCTTCGATGATCTGATGTTCGTCCACATCCAGCCAGTACGCCTGGCGCAGGATGGTCGCCAGCGCGGCGGCGCCGCAGCTGAAGTCGGTCTTTTGTTGCACCAGGTCGGCGAACTTACGTTCACGCAAGCTCTGGATCGGTTTGAACACCACAGCGCCGCCCGGCAGGACGGACAGCGGCATTTGTGCAGCTTCGCTCACGCTGGCCAGGCACAGCAAAAACGCCAAGGCGAAAATACGCATGATCGGATGCCTTAGGGTGTGTTGAAGAAAGGCCCCCCGAAGGGGGCCTCAAGCACAGCGGTCAGAACGAAGTGTTGGAGATGGCCAGCGAGTTGCTTTGCTGGTTGCCCACACCGGCTGCTACGTTCACGCCCAGGTTACCGCTGCCACCGTTCACCGAACCGCTAAGGGTTGCAGTGTTGGTAACTGGGTTGGCCCAGCCGGTCGGGGTCAGCACTTGGAAGGACACAGTATTGCTCAAGTCGTAGGCGCTGCTTTCGCTGTAGCTCTTCGAAACGTCGTTCGAGGATTGTTTTGATTGCTCGCCAGACTTCGAGAACTCAGACGCCGAAGCATTCTCGTACGAAGAGTCGTGAGACTTGGTGTACGAAGACTCTTTGGACTTGTCGTACGACGACTGATGCGCCTTGTCGTAGTTGGAGTCGAATGCTTTCTCGAACGACGAGTCGTATGCACTTTCGTGCGACTTGTCGACCGACACATCCAGCGACGCATTCAGCGAGCCATCGAAGGAGCTGGAATCGGTACGCTCGTAACGGCCATAGTCGGTGGTACGGGTACGCGAGGCGCTAACGTCAGCGTCCAGCGAAGCTGCCAGGCTGGCGCTGCTCGACGCGCTGTGGCTGCCGCTGGCAGAGCCACTGGCATCCCAGCCGAACGAGCCACTTGCGCTCGAGTTGTGGGAGCCGCTGGCATTGCTGGATTGCGAGCCGCTGGCGTTCCAGCCACTGGAGCCGCTGGAACTGGCGCTTTGCGCACCGGCGACGCTGAAGCTCGAAGACGAGCTGCGGTCGTCGGTCGAGTTGAAGCTGCCTTCCTTCGAGCTTGAACCGCTGGCCGATTTGGTGATGGTAATCGTATCCACCCGATAGGTGCGGTCGGCGCTGTTGTTTACAATCAGGCCTGGGCCGTCCTGATTGGCCGAAGCCGTGGCAGTGGCGTTACCCAGCGGGGCACCGGTGTTGGCGATGGCCATGGTGTTTTTCTGCTGGTTGAGGTCGCCACCGGCAACGTTGATGCCAATGTTGCCCTCAGCCCCGCTGGCCGAGCCGCTCATCACAGCCGAAGACTGGGTCGAATAGTTGTCGACCCGGTTGTTTCTGCTGGTTTGCACAACGTCAGCCGTGGCACTGGCCATGCCGAACACGAAGCTGTTGTCCAGGCTCGAGTCGGAGCCTGCGTTGGCAATGGCAGCGGCGTTATCTTGCTGGTTGCCGTTACCGGCCGCCACGTTTATGCCAACGTTGCCGCTGGAGCCGGTGCCAGAGTCACTCATCTCGGCTTCGTTGATGGTGCCTTCATTGGAGATGCGGTTGCCAGTGCTGGTTTGGGTGTCCCAGGCATTGGCCGTTGCATACACAGGGATCTTGGTGGGTGGAGGCGTGTGATGACCATTGTTGTGGTGGCCGTTATGGTGGTCATTACGCCGATCATTTTGCCCAGCTTGTACAGCAACAGCCATGACCGCAGCAATTGCGAAAACCAGAGGCTTGATTGCCATCGAGGGTTTCATGGTGATTCTCCGTACGCTATTAGGTTAAGTGTCGTTCTTAACTGCAGGGTCAATCCGCGACCCGGATGCTCAAGGTGTTGGCCATTCGGTTTCCCACCCCGGCACTCTGGTTCAACTGGATCACCCCTCGGCTACCGGTGAAGGCCTGGTCACTGGTGGTGACCTGGCGATAGCCTGCTGGAATGTCAGTTGCTCCGGAGTTGTTGATCAGCGCCACGTTCTGCTGCATGAGGACGCTGTCGTCGATGCTTTGCGGTTGTGCGCCAATGCTGATGTTCAGTGCGTTGGCTTGCTGGGTGTTGGCACCTGCGCTCTGGTTGACCCCCAGGGCACCGCTGCCGTTGCTGAAAGCGTTGCCCTGGATGGTTGAGCGGGCGTCCATCGCGGGGTCGGCGGGCGTGTCGAGCCGTTGCCGGATCTGGGTGCTTGCATTGGCTTCGGGGCCGACGGCGATGGCGCGCGCATTGACTTGCTGCTGTTTGTCGCCAGCGGCCTGGTTGACAGAGAGGTTGCCCTGATAGCGGCTGCCTGAGCTGTCGATATCGGCGTTGTTGATGACGGGAACCAAAGATTGCGCAAAGGCCGGCGCAGTGCAAAGGGCGGCCAGCATCAGCAGTGTGCGCTTCATCTCACTTGCCCCCGCCGGTCAGAATCTGCAGCGGCGCGAGGCCACGCTGCACGCTCGAGTTGACCATGTTCGAGATACCGTTACCCGACCCCGTGCCGCGTCCGCCCGCCAAGTTGGGAAGCTGGTTCTGGTTGCCGAGGTTGCCACCCAGGTTGTTGGTCTGCTGGGTGACCAGGTTGCTGATGCCTGCACCGCTGCTGATGCCGGCGAAGTCGCCATCGCTCAGCTCGTTGGTTTGCTTGAGCACGTGGGCAGAAGGGTTGGCATTGACGGTGGTAGGGCTCGGGTCTGGGATCAGAGGGGGGATGGTCGCGTTGCGCACCTGCACATCGCGCTTGATGATGATGATCCCCTTGTCCGCCTGAGCCGTCAGGCTGAGTGACCCCAGTACACAACCCACCAGTAATAGGTGATAGAGGCGTTTGTCACGTTTCCTCACGACGGCAACTCCTTCTTTGAGCGCTGGCCCTGTTCAGCGATGCGAACGACAGAGCAGAAGGTGTGCCGCTTTTTAGAATCTTTTTTAGATCAGATAGTTAGGGCAAGAGGCTGACAAAATGCGGCGCATGTTGTCTCAGGCTTGAAACAGCTTGCCCTGCGCGTTGCCGGCAAAGTCAGCTGTGGCCTTGATTGGAAGGGTTTTTGCAAGTGTGTTTCACGGGCTTGACACTGCCCCAAGGACAGGGGGAAGCCCCGCAATTTCGGGGGCTTTGCCCCACCGGAGTGTGTCAGTGGTTTAACACTCGGTTGGGCATGATGGCGCATCGCTACCAAGCAGCATAGCAACCGATTGCAAGGCCAGCAATTGGCGTTGCGGCCAATTGCCATCGAGTATTCGGTGCGGCTGTTTGTGCCGCCTCAGCCACGCCTGGCTGTCGTCGAAAAAGCGCTGACGATCGCTGAGATCGGGTTGGCAACGCTGACCATCGGCAATCCAGTCCACCCCTTGCGGGCTGAGCAACAGGTGCAGGTCGTAACGCCGTGTCAGCAGTGCCTCTTCCAGCCAGGTTGGGCAGTCGTCGAACAGTGCCTGGCTCCAGAGCATGTTGCTCAGCAGGTGGGTGTCCAGAATTAGCAGTGGGGGCGCCAGCTCGCGCGCACGGTCCTCCCATGCCAGTTGCCCGCGGGCGATGGCGGGAATATCGGCGTAGCAGGTGTCACGGCATTGCTGGTCGATGAAATGGCGCACGTACTCGCCCACCACCACGCCACCAAAATGTGCCTGGATCACCCCGCTAAGCCAGCTTTTGCCACTGGATTCTGGGCCGCACAGTACCAGCACTTTCATTGCTTGCTGCGCACTCATGGCTGTACCATCGCCGGGTCGCGGCGCCATTCCAGCCAGCCGCGTACAGCAATGAGGGTGAGCACGGCGAAGAAGCCTGCGGTGAAATACAACTGCTGATGCAGGTATTGGCCCACATAGATGATGTCGACCACGACCCACAGGGGCCAGCACTGCAGGCGTTTCTGCGCCATCCACAGTTGCGCCACCAGGCTGAATCCGGTCAGGGTGGCATCCAGCCAGGGCAGGGCGGCATCGGTCCAGTTGGCCATGGCCGCGCCCAGGGCGGCGCTCAGCAGCACCCCGGTGGCCAGGCCGGTGAACAGTGCCGGGCGTTGCAGGCGGGAGACCTGACGGGCGTCTTCAGCGTGGCCGGGGCGCTTCCATTGCCACCAGCCGTACAGTTGCAGGATGGCGTAGGCCACTTGCAGCAACATGCCCGAGTACAGCTTTACCTCGTAGAACAGCCAGCCATAAATCAGCACCATGACCAGGCCAATTGGCCAGCACCAGGCGTTCTGCTTGACCGTGAGCCAGACAGCGGTTACGCCGAGGAGGGCGGCAATGAGTTCAAGGCCGGACATCGGCGATCCTTGGAGGCTACGGGGAAGGGGCGAGATTGTAGCGGGTCGGCCGGGGAAGGTGTAGGGCGCAGCCGGTTGTAGGAGCGGGTTTACCCGCGAACACCGGCAGAGCCGGTGCCATCCACCGCGTTGCTTCCTTCGCGGGCATGCCCACAAAGGATCGGCGGCGCCTTAATTACCAGCGCCCCGCCGCATCCTGGTCACTCTGCTACCCCTCCACCCATCCAGTGGTGTGTCAATCAGCTTTGCCGGTGAAGATGACGCGTATCATCACTGACCTTCAGCGGGCTACACGCTCCCACTTCAATCGCGCCAGCTTTCAGAAATTGAGCAAGACAGTTGCTCCCACAGGTGCAGCGCAGGCTTGAAGGTCACTCGATACCTGCGGGAGCAGGCATGCCCACAAAGGGCTTGTTCTCAGACCCGGAACTGCCGCAACAACTGCTCCAGCTCTTCGCTCAACCGCCCCAATGCCACCCCGGCATCGCTGGACTGACGCGCCGCATCGGCGGTCTGCTGCGACAACCCGGCAGTATCCAGCACATTGCGGTTGATCTCTTCGACCACATGCGACTGCTGCAAGGTAGCGCTGGCAATGGAGGCATTCAATGCGGTGAGGTTGTTCAGCACCTGGTTGATGGCGTCCAGGCTGGCGCCGGCCTCGCGGGCTTGTTCGACAGTCTGGCGCGATGCCTCGCTGCTGGTGTCTATGGCCTTGACCGCAGCGTCCGACTGACTCTGCAGGTGCTCGATCATGGTATGAATCTCGGCCGTCGATTGTGCTGTACGCTGGGCCAGCAGGCGCACCTCGTCGGCGACCACGGCAAAGCCTCGGCCTTGCTCGCCAGCCCGTGCAGCCTCGATGGCGGCATTCAGCGCCAGCAGGTTGGTCTGTTCGGCAATGGAACGAATCACGTCCAGCACGCCGCCGATGCGCGTGCTGTGGCCGGCCAGGTCGCGGATTACCTGTACGGCCTCATCGATGGTCAGCGACAGGCGGTCGATCTGCGCCAGGCTGCCGTGGATGGCCTGCTGGCCGTGCGTCACCTGTTGTTGTGCCGTGCGCATTTCTCCGGCGGCCTGTTCAGCGGTCTTGGCCACGTCCTGCACGGCGTAGGTCACCTCATTGACTGCAGTGGCCACCTGGTCCATCTGCAACGATTGCTGGGCACTGCGCTGTTGTGCGGCACCCGCATTGTCACCGACGTGCCCGGCGGACTGGGCCAATGCGTGGGCCGCGCCTTGCAGCTGGCCGACGACACCTTGCAGTTTGCCGTTGAAACGGTTGAAGTGCTCGCCCAGGTGGGTGATCTCGTCGCTGCCATGGGTGTCCAGGCGCCGGGTCAGGTCGCTTTCGCCGCTGGCGATGTTGCCCATCGCCTGCACCGCTTCCTGCAGCGGGCGGGCGATGCTGCGGGCGATCAGCATGACCACCAGCGCCATCAGCAGGGCAATGCCCACGCCAACCAGCGAAGCGTCGCGCAACTGGCGAGCGAATTCGGCCTGCACGTCATCGACGTACACGCCCGAACCGATGATCCAGCCCCACGGCTTGAACAACTGAATATACGAGGTCTTGGCTACCGGCTCACTGGCGCCGGGCTTGGGCCAGCGATAGTTGACCGGGCCGGCGTCCTGCTGGCGGGCAAGGGCGACCATTTCGTTGAACACGGCGAAACCATCGGGGTCGCGGATGGCGGAAAGGTCCTGGCCGTCGAGCTTGGGGTTGGCCGGATGCATGATCATCTTCGGCCCCAGGTCGTTGATCCAGAAATAGTCGTCATGGTCGTAGCGCAGCGCGCGCACTACCTGCAGCGCCTGTTGCTGGGCGGTTTCGCGGCTGAGCGTGCCGGCAGCTTCCAGGCCTTGGTAATAGGCCAGCACACCCGCGGCGGTTTGCACCACATGGCGGGTTTTCTCTGCCTTGGCCTGGTACAGGTCGCCATGGATCTGCCGCAGCATCAGCAGGCCCAGTATCACCAGCATGGCCACTGCCACCACAAGGATCAGCCACAGGCGCTGACTGATTGACATCGATCTCAGAGTGTTCATCCATCAGCTCCCGCATTGTTCTTTTTATTGAGGTGCATCGAAGCATGCTTTGCAGCGAGCCCACACCCGACTAATGGCTAAGTGCTATGTTGATGATAGTCTGCAACGGGTCAGGTAAAGCGATTGCCAGGGGGCTCTGTCAGGATTTCGGCCGCGCAAGATGAAACCTTTAACAGGCATGAACTTTTCCGCTGGCGTTGCGCCCAACAGTCGCTGTAAAACAGCCGGGCCGTGTAAGGCAATTTCAAGCAAATCAAGAACAAGGGGCCTGCGACAAGCAGCGCTCCATCCGGGGGAATGATGGATTTTTGGACTGCCTTCCAGGCAATCATCTTAGGCGTGGTCGAAGGGCTGACGGAGTTTCTACCGATCTCCAGTACCGGTCACCAGATTATCGTCGCCGACCTGATCGGTTTTGGCGGCGAACGGGCCATGGCTTTTAACATCATCATTCAGCTGGCGGCGATCCTGGCGGTGGTGTGGGAGTTTCGCAGCAAGATTTTCGAAGTGGTCTTCGGCCTGACCCACCAGCCCAAGGCGCGCCGCTTCACGGGCAACCTGCTGCTGGCGTTCATGCCGGCGGTGGTCCTGGGTGTGCTGTTCGCCGACCTTATTCACGAATACCTGTTCAACCCCGTCACCGTGGCGGCGGCTTTGGTGGTGGGGGGCGTCATCATGCTCTGGGCCGAGCGCCGTGAGCACCGCGTGGAGGTGGACCATGTGGACGACATGCGCTGGAGCCATGCGCTGAAAATAGGCTTCATCCAGTGCCTGGCGATGATCCCGGGCACGTCGCGCTCCGGTTCGACCATTATCGGTGGCCTGCTGTTCGGCCTGTCGCGCAAGGCAGCGACCGAGTTCTCGTTCTTCCTGGCAATGCCGACCATGGTCGGTGCGGCGGTATATTCGGGCTATAAATACCGTGACTTGTTCCAGCCCGGCGATCTGCCGGTGTTCGCGCTCGGCTTCGTGACCTCGTTCATCTTCGCCATGATTGCCGTACGGGCGTTGCTCAAGTTCATTGCCAACCATAGCTACGCGGCATTTGCCTGGTATCGCATTGTGTTCGGCCTGTTCATTCTGGCGACCTGGCAGTTCGGTTGGGTCGACTGGTCCACGGCACATGGCTGAGGCGCTGCGTGGGCAACGGGCTGAAGGCGTGCGCAATGTGCGCCTGAAGCTGCTGCTGTTGGGCGTGCTTTGCCTGTTGCCCGGCCTGGGGGCGGCGCGCATGGCCTGGAACGATCAGGCCTGGTGGCCGTTGGCGTTGTACCCGGCCATGAGCCTGATCAGCCTGTTGCTGTATTGGCAGGACAAGCGGCAGGCACGTAACCAGGCCTGGCGTACACCCGAGAAAGTGCTGCATGCCAGTGAACTGCTCGGTGGTTGGCCGGGGGCGCTGTTGGCGCAGCAGCTGTTTCGGCACAAGACCCGCAAGGTGTCGTTCCAGTTGGTGTGCTGGGGGATTGTGCTGCTGCACCAGGTGTTCTGGGCAGACTGGCTGTTTCTTGACGGGCGTTATCTGCCCCTTGGTTGATGTGCAGTTGTGCCGGCCTCTTTGCGGGTAATGCCGCGAAAGGGCCGGTACAGGTCGATCACATGACCAACCCCACCTGCAACCGCTTGGGCAACCGACGCACGACCAGCTGGTGCGACCGCTGCAACACATCACACAGTTCATCACGCCCCATGGGGTAGGGCGGCGCCATGCTGACCCATCGCGCCCGCGCCAGGTACGGCGCCGGCCGTATCCCAGGGCGATCGCAATAACCCAGAAACAGCTCGTCGGCTACCTTGAACGACAACCCGGCACCCGCCAGGTCTAGCACCGCGAACATCTTGTTTTCTGCCACCGAAAACACTCGGATGCCGCCCCATTTGTAGTCTTCCCGCGCCCCCGGCAGGCTCAGACAAAATGCCGCCACCTGGGCCTCGCTCATCTTCCGTTCAGACATACCGCTCTCCACAAGCCTCGAATGACGCCGCCAGGTGATCGATCCACACCCGGACCGCAGGCAGCAGGCCGCGCCGGTGTGGGTAAACCGCCTGCAGGTAGCCACCCGGCAGCGACCAGTCTGGCAGCAGGCGCACCAGTTCGCCGCGTTCCAGTTCCTCTTCACAGAACATGCTGGGCAGCGCAGTGAACCCCAGCCCGGCACGTACAGCAGCGTTACGTACTACGAAATCATCGATCGCCAAGCGTGGCTCCAGCGCTATTTCCTGCTGCTTGCCATGGGGGCCGAACAGGCGGAAGTGTACCAGCCGGTCCGCTTCGGCTGCGCCCAGCACGGGCAATGATGCCAGCTCGCCCGGTTCGCGAATGTGGTCGGCAAAACCGGGTGCAGCCACCAGTTGCATTTGTGCCTGGCGCAGGCGGCGGGTGACCAGGGCCGGGTCTTCGTCGCCCAGGTCGCGTACGCGCAACGCTACGTCAATGCCTTCGGAAATCAGGTCGACCCGGCGGTTGAGCAATACCATGTCCAGTTGCACCAGCGGGTACTGCTCGAGAAAGCGGCTGATCACATCCGGCAGGAAGGCGTGTGCCAGTGCCACCGGGCAGGAAACCCGCAAACGCCCGCGCGGTTCACTGCTCATGCTGGCCACGGTTTCGTCGGCGGCTTCGGCCTCCAGCAGCATGGCCTGACAATGATGCAAGTAACGTTCACCTACTGCGGTGAGCTTGAGTTGCCGTGTGGTGCGCTGCAACAGGCGTGTGCCCAGGCGCTCTTCGAGCTCGGCGATACGCCGCGACAGGCGCGACTTGGGGATACCCAGCTGGCGCCCGGCGGCGGCGAATCCGCCGGCTTCGACGACGCGCGCGAAGTAGAAGAGGTCGTTGAGGTCTTGCATGGGCATGTCTCACTGTTCCATCTGTGGGACAAACTAACGCATTTTTGCTTACTTATCAGCTATTGATCACTTCGATAGGATTCTCCCCATCGTGATCGCCCACAGACGCGGTCTTCACTCACAGGAGAGTCCCATGAAACTGTTGCACATCGATTCGAGCATCCTGGGCGACAATTCCGCCTCGCGTCAGCTGAGCCGCGAAGTGGTCGAAGCCTGGAAGGCTGCAGACCCAAGCGTTGAGGTGGTTTACCGCGACCTGGCTGCCGATGCCATTGCCCACTTCTCCGCCGCCACCCTGGTCGCTGCAGGCACCCCTGAAGACGTACGCGACGCGGCCCAGGCTTTCGAAGCCAAGCTGAGCGCCGAGACGCTCGAAGAGTTTCTGGCTGCCGATGCCGTGGTGATTGGCGCGCCAATGTACAACTTCACCGTGCCGACCCAGCTAAAAGCCTGGATTGACCGTGTGGCCGTCGCCGGCAAGACCTTCAGCTACACCGAAGCCGGCCCGCAAGGCCTGTGCGGCAACAAGAAAGTGGTGCTGGTTTCCACTGCGGGTGGCCTGCACGTTGGCCAGCCGACTGGCGCCGGGCATGAAGACTTCCTTAAAGTGTTCCTGGGCTTCATCGGTATTACCGACCTGGAAATTGTCCGGGCCCACGGCCTGGCCTATGGCCCGGAGCAGCGCAGCCAGGCGATCGATGCTGCACAGGCGCAGATTGCCAACGAGCTGTTTGCGGCCGCTTGATCAAGGGAGCGGTTGGTTGCAAGCGTGGCCCTGTCGAGGGACAAGGCCACCCCAACCCGTAGAAGCGTTCAGGCTACCGGAATAAGCGGATCAGCGGCTGCCAAGGCTGCTGCACGGTCAGCCGCTGGCGGATAAATCCACACTGAATTGATCTGGCGCTTCAGCGCCTTGGCTTCGGCCTTGTCCTCCGGTGGCGAAACCTCACGGTCCCATCCTTCGGTATACACCGCACCCCAAGCCCCCAAGTCCAGGCAGGTCACGTACTTGGGCTGGCTGTAAGCCATCGGTGCCACGCCAATCAGCTCGGCCGCGGCATTGTTGCCTGCGTGGCGCCCCAGCGCAATCGCATGCTGGCACGACATCATTGCACGGTTGCCAAGCGCGTCACAGGTGGCATAAGCCACGTCTCCCGCGGCATACACGGCATCATTGCCCTTGACCTTCAGGTTGCCATCGACATGCAAGCGGCCGCGGTTGTCGCGCTCGCCGCTGATCTGTTCGGTGAGCGGGTTGGCCTTGAAGCCAACCGTCCAGACCACCGTGCTGGCGTCGATACGCTGGCCGTTGTCCAGCTGTACACCGGCAGGGTCTACCGAAACCACCGTGGCACCGCAAACCCACTCCACGCCCAGGGCCTCGCATGCCTGCTCGATGGCTGGGCGGATGCCGTCACCCAGGGCTGCGCCAATCCTGGCGCCGCGGTCGATTACCACTACGCGCAACGCGGCGTCTTCACCCAGTATCGCGCGCAAGCGGGCCGGCAGTTCGGTGGCCGTCTCGATGCCGGTAAAACCGCCCCCGGCTACTACCACAGTATTGCGTGCCGGCGTGTTCGGCAGGCTGGCCAGTGACTTCAGGTGGGTTTCCAGGCGTGCGGCGCTGTCGAACTTGTCGACGTCGAAGGCATGCTCGATGCCGTCCATGTCAGGGCGCTCAAGCTCACTGCCGCAGGCCATGATCAGACGGTCATAGGGCAGGGTGCAGCGAGTGCCGCTGCGGGTGCGATAGCCCACGCGGCGGGCCGCTTCATCGATGTGGTATGCCGTGCCCTGCACGAAACGGACATTGACAGCGTCGAACAGCGCCTGCAGGGGTGCGGCCAGGGTATGCACGTCTGGCTCGTAGAAGCGCGGACGCACATGCAGTTCAGCCTGCGGCGCGAGCAAGGTGACCTCGACGCCCTTGCTGCCGTTGAGGTCAAGCTGGCGGATGGCGCTGAGTGCGCTCCACAGGCCGGCAAAGCCCGCACCAATGATCAGGATCTGCTTCATGGTTGTGCTCCTTTGAAGTTCGGTGGACAAGGTAGACCGTATTGCCGGTCAACGGTGTTACCAGTGCTTGCCGGAGTGCTTCAGAATGTTGGCGGTGTGATCACCCAGATCACCACGGCATCCACTTCACCGGGGTTGCCGTAGCGATGGGGTTCCTGGCTCGAGAAGCTGAAGCTGTCGCCTTCACTCAGCTGGAAATGCCGCTCGCCCACCCACAGCTCAAACGTGCCGCTGAGCAGGTAACCGGCTTCTTCGCCGTCGTGGCTGTAGCTTTGCTGGCTGTAGGTACCTGGCGGGAAACGTGAGTGCAGCATCTCCAGCTGGCGGTTGGGCTGGGGGGTGAGCAGTTGATCGACGATGCCATCTTCGTAATGCACGCTCAGGCGGCTGTTGCGCCGCACCACATAGCCTTGGTCTTCGGGCGCGGTGGTGGCTTCGCTTGCGAAGAACCACTGGATGGTCACGCCCAGGCTGCGGGCGATATTGAACAGCGCCGGGATCGACGGGTAGGAGAGGTTGCGCTCCAGCTGGCTGATGTAGCCTGCGGTCAGTTCACTGTGTGCGGCCAGCTCCGCCAAGGTCATGCCGCGGCGCTTGCGCAGGCCGCGGATGCGGGTGCCGAGGAACTGCGGCGCGGCGCCCCCGGGTTCGCTGGCGGTGGGCTGGGAGGGTTGGCTCATGCGCGTCGGTCCATCGCAAAAGCCGCAGTATGTACAGCCTCAGAGTGCCCAGGCAACCGTCAGGCCATCGTGAATCGCTTCTTCGGCCGTGCGCGGCGCCAGGCAGTCGCCAATCCGCCGTACGTCCACCACACCTGCCAGTTCAGTGGCCAGGTGGTCTTGCGGTAGATGCCCCATGCACAGCACCAGGGTGTCGATGCCTTCGAAGATCATCGGATCGCCGCTGGCGGTGTGCTGCAGATACACCGTGTTGTCGTCGCTGCCATACAGGCGTGCGTATGGGGTGACAGGGATACCCAGGCGATGCAGCTCGCCGGCCAGTTGGTCACGTACATAAAGCGGCAGGCTCTCGCCGCAATGAGTGCCGTTGACCGCCAACTGGACCTGATGGCCTTCGCGCACCAAGCGTTCGGCGATACCGGGGCCGATCCAGTCACAGCGCCAGTCGATCACCAGCACCGAACGCCCCGGTTTCACCTCATTGCGCAGCACTTGCCAGGCGTCCACTACCTGAAGCTCGCCGGTACGCTCGAACGCCGGCCAGTAGGGGGTGGCGCCGGTAGCGGCAATGACCAGATCAGGGCGCTCACGTTCGACCAGCGCGCGGTCGACCCGGGTGTTGCGCACCACTTCTACACCTGCCAGGGCCATTTCCCGTTGAAGGTTGGTGCTGGCACCCCCGAACTCGCTACGCCGTGGCAGTAGCTGGGCCAGCAGCACCTGCCCACCGAGCTGCGGGCCCGCCTCGTACAGCGTGACCTGGTGCCCGCGCGCGGCGGCCACGGCGGCGGCCTTCATGCCGGCAGGCCCGCCGCCGGCGACCATTATGCGCTTGGGCGAGGAAGTGGGCGTGAGGTGCCCGTACTGCAACTCACGCCCGGTTTCGGGGCGCTGGATGCAGGAAATGGGCAAGCCACGATGGAAATGGCCGATGCATGCCTGGTTGCAGGCGATGCAGGCGCGCACGTCTTCGACCTGGCCGCGTTCGGTCTTGCCTGGCATCGACGGATCGCAGATCAGCGCCCGGGTCATGCCGCACACATCAGCCTGGCCGCGGGCCAGAATCAGCTCGGCTTCCTGGGGCTGGTTGATGCGCCCGGTGACGAACAGGGGGATAGCCAGCTGTTGCTTGAAGGTGCCAGCCTCGCGGGCCAGGTACGCCGGTTCGATGGCCATTGGTGGCACGATATGGACCGCGCCACCCAGCGAGGCCGAGGTACCGGCGACGATATGCAGGTAGTCGAGTTGGCCCTGCAAGGCCACGGCAGCAGCCAGTGACTCGTCTTCGCTCAGGCCCTGGCTGTCGCGCTCGTCAGCGCTGATGCGCAGGCCAATGATGAACTGCTCATCGGTGGCAGCGCGCACCGCGGCCAGCACTTCGCGCAAGAACCTCAGGCGCTGATCCAGGTCACCGTTGTAGCCATCACTGCGTAGGTTCACCCGGGGGTTGAGAAACTGCGCGGGCAGGTAGCCATGGCTGGCCACCACCTCGACGCCATCCAGGCCGGCCTGGTGCAGGCGGCGTGCGGCGCCGGCATAGCCCTGGACGATTTCGTCGATCATTGCCTGGTCCAGCGCCCGTGGCATCACCCGGAAGCGCTCATTGGGCACCGCAGAGGCCGAGTAGGCTACCGCCAACAGGCCGTCTGCCGATTCCATGATCTCCCGCCCGGGGTGAAACAGTTGCGACAGCACCACGGTGCCGTGCGCGTGGCAGGCCTCGGCAAGCTGGCGGTAGCCGTCGATGCAGGCATCGTCCGTGGCCATTAGCACATGCGAGGTGTAGCGGGCACTGTCGTGCACCCCGGCGACCTGCAGCACGATCAGGCCAACGCCGCCGGCAGCGCGGTCGCGCTGGTAGGCGATCAGTTTGTCGTTGACCAGGTTGTCGCTGGGCAGGCAGGTGTCGTGCCCGGTGGACATGATGCGGTTTTTCAAACGTTTGCCGCGGATCTGCAAGGGCTCGAACAAGTGTGGGAAGGCGGTCTGCATACAGGCGGCTCCGGTACGGTGTTGTTATTTTTCTATCAAAGTGTAGCGATAGTAAAAAATCAACTTGTTTTTTTACTGGTGTCTGTCTAGGTTTTCCTCACTCGCATGGCGAGGGTGTGACCTCAAAACAACAAGAAAACGGGCCCGTCGGGCACCGCCAGGAGGAAACTACGATGCAGCTATATCCACGTGTGACCGGCCTTTGTGCAGCCTTGCTGGCCCTTGGCCTGGGCACTGCGCAAGCTGCGCAGCAGATGGTTGTGGTCGGTTATGGCGGCGCGGGCCAGAAGGCCCAGGATGAGGCGATTTTCAAGCCCTTCATTGCCCAGGACGGCAGCCAGCTGATCCAGAGTGAATACAACGGCGAAATGGCGCGGATCCAGGTCATGGCTGACACCGGCAACGTCGATTGGGATGTGGTGCAGATCGAAGGCCCTGACTTGATGCGCGGCTGCGACGAGGGGATCTACGAGCACCTGGACTGGCAGCGCCTGGGCCATGCCGCCGAACTGATCCCGGCAGCCGCACAGGATTGTGGGTCGGCCGCGCTGGTCTGGAGCGTGGCTATTGCCTACGACCGCAGCAAGCTGGCCCAGGCGCCGGCGTCGTGGGCCGACTTCTGGGACGTCGACAAGTACCCTGGCAAGCGCGGCCTGCGCAAGCGTGCGGTGTACAACCTGGAATTCGCGCTGTTGGCTGACGGGGTCAAGGTCGAGGACGTATACCGGGTATTGTCCACGCCGGCAGGTGTCGAGCGGGCCTTCGCCAAACTCAGCGAACTCAAACCCCATATCCAGTGGTGGGACGCCGGCGCTCAACCCGCGCAATGGCTGGCAGCCGGTGACGTGGTGATGACCTCCACCTACAGCGGACGAATTGCGGTGGCGGCGCAGCAGGGCAGCCCGTTGGCCGTGGTATGGCCTGGCAGCCTGTACGGTATGGACTATTGGGCGATTATCAAAGGCTCGCGGCATGTCGACCAGGCCAAGCGGCTGATTGCCTATGCCAATCAGCCGGATACCCAGGTGCGGTATGTACAGCAGATCCCCTATGGGCCAACCAATACCCAAGCCGCGGCCAGGCTTGACCCGGCGCTGGCCAACTGGGTACCCACTTCGCCACAGAACCTTCAAGGGGCGCTGGCCATGAACGTGGAATTCTGGGTCGATCATGGCGAAGAACTGGAGCAACGCTTCAACGCCTGGGCCAGCAAATAGCGTTCAGTAAAGGGGCAACAAGATGACTTCAACGGAACTAAGCCTGCGTCGGGAGCTGGCTGCCTGCTACCGGCTGATCGCGCACTTTCGCATGAGCGATCTCATCTTCACGCATATCTCCTTGCGCCTGCCTGGGCCGGAGCACCATTTCCTGATCAACCCGTATGGCCTGCTCTTCGAGGAGATCACAGCGTCCAGCCTGGTGAAGATCGACCTGCAGGGGCGGCCGGTGGGGGCTGCCCGTCACCCGGTCAACCCGGCCGGGTTCGTCATTCACAGTGCCATTCACGCTGCCCGCGAGGATGCCCAGTGCGTGCTGCACACCCACACCCGCGCAGGTTGCGCGGTGGCCGCACTGGAATGTGGCCTGCTGCCGGTCAACCAGATGTCCATGGAGTTTTACGGCAATGTGGCTTACCACGCCTACGAGGGCGTCGCGCTGGACATGGATGAACAGCAACGGCTGGTGGCCGACCTGGGCAACAAGCCGGTGATGATGCTGCGCAACCATGGCCTGTTGACCACGGGGCGCAGTGTGGCTGAAGCCTTCTTGCGCATGTACTACCTGGAGAAGGCTTGCGAGATCCAGTTGGCGGCGCAAAGTGCTGGGCAACTGATATTGCCGTCGACCGAAGTGTGCGTGCGTACCGAACGGCAGTTCAACGCGCCGGAGAGAGGGTTGAAGCAGGGGGAACTGACCGACCCGGATGCGCTGCAATTGGCGTGGGCGGCGTTGTTGCGAATGTTGGAAAAGGTGGCGCCTGGTTATCAGGATTGAACCTGTGCTTGCTGATTTGGCAGTTAGTCGTCCAAACGACAGCGGGCAGACGGAACAGTCACTGTAGTGCAACCATTGGTTTCAACTGTGCTGGTCCCTTCTCAAGGAATACCGTTATGCTGTAACGAAATATGTCTAAAAAGCCTGCAGAAGGAAGTCGCAATGCCACTCAAGGACCTGCTTATCGCCCTGGTGGTGATTGTCGCCTGGGGCGTCAACTTTGTGGTCATCAAGGTTGGCCTCGACGGGCTGCCACCGATGTTGTTGGGGGCATTGCGTTTCTTGCTGGTGGCGTTTCCGGCGATCTTGCTGGTCAGGCGGCCCAAACTGCCGTGGCGCTGGCTGATCGCTTACGGTGCGACCATTTCACTGGGCCAGTTCGCGTTCCTGTTTCAGGCCATGTACAGCGGCATGCCGCCAGGGTTGGCTTCGTTGATCCTGCAGTCGCAAGCCTTCTTCACCCTCGGTTTTGCAGCGTTGTTTCTCGGTGAGCGGCTGCGCCTGGCCAGCGTGCTGGGGCTGCTGGTGGCGGCCGGCGGCTTGGCACTGATCGGCAGCGAAGATGGCGGCCATGTGCCCATGCTGGCGTTGGTGCTGACCCTGTGTGGCGGTGCAATGTGGGGCCTGGGCAACATCATTACCCGGCGGTTCGGCTCGGTCGACCTGGTCGCGTTGGTGATCTGGGGTGGGCTGATCCCGCCACTGCCATTCCTGGCACTGTCCTGGTGGCTGGAAGGCCCCGAGCGCATTGGCCATGCCTTGGCCAATATCAGTTGGAGTTCGGTGCTGGCCCTGGCGTATTTGGCCTTTGTGGCCACCATGCTCGGCTACAGCCTGTGGAGCAAGTTGCTGTCGCGTCACCCGGCAGGCAAAGTGGCGCCGTTCTCGCTGCTGGTACCGGTGATTGGCCTGAGTTCGTCGGCGTTGCTGCTGGGAGAGCGCCTGACCGCTACGCAGGGCTGGGGCGCATTGTTGGTGATGGCCGGCCTGCTGGTGAATGTATTCGGTGCGCGCATCGGTCAGCGTTTGCGGGCTGCCAACGCTTAAAGCGCTTAAATCCGCCGACCTGCGCTCTGTTAGAATCGGCCTCTTTTTGCCAGGCCAACGGAGCGCATTCATGATCATTTCCACCACCAGCCAGCTCGAAGGCCGCCCGATTGCCGAATACCTGGGCGTGGTCAGTTCCGAATCGGTGCAGGGCATCAACTTCGTGCGCGATTTCTTTACACGGTTTCGCGACTTTTTCGGTGGCCGCTCACAAACCCTGGAAAGCGCGCTGCGCGAGGCCCGGGAGCAGGCCACTGAAGAACTCAAGGCCCGGGCACGACAGTTGCAAGCCGATGCGGTAGTGGGGGTGGATTTTGAGATCAGCATGCCGTCGGTACAGGGCGGCATGGTTGTGGTATTTGCCACCGGCACGGCAGTACGCCTGAAGTAAAGCCTTTTGCCATTGGTCGGCTGCAAGGTTCTTGTCCGGTCGGTCCGCAAATGACCAGCTAGTCTCACTTTCACAGGCCGCGTTTCTTGGGCAACTTGTCTGGTTGCCGACGCGACCGCCACTGGAGGGAGACTGGGCATGAGCGAATCCTTTTTCGAAGACCTGAACGACGCGTTCCCGATCAACAGCCAGGTGCGTTGCGGCCAGGCGGCATTTCGCCTGGGGTTCGCCCACATGACGCTGGATGATTCAGAACAGCTCCAGCCTGCACATTTGCAGCGCAGCAAAAAAGGCCGCTTCATGCCACGGGTACCGCTCAAGAAGTGATCCCGTGCCTGCACACGCCCCGCCCAACGGCGGGGTTTTTATTGCCATTCGTTGATCCGCCTCATGGTATTGCCCGGTAGCGCTCGCCGGATGGCCCGGCCTGTGGTTTTCTGACGCGGCATTCCAGCAACGGAGGATTGAATGCTCATGCGAGTCAGGGAAGAAACCTATTGGCAGTGGGCCGACGCACAGTTGCACAGCCGCTGCCACGACGAAGCACTCAGCGACGGCACCACACTGGACGTGCAGGTGCGCTTGTCGCGCCTGGGGGCGACGCAGCTGTTTCTGGGGTTGTACGCCGGGGATGGGCGGGCGTTGCTGGAAGAGTATTACCCTGCGCTGCCGGGCGAGACCATGACCCGTGCGCTGGTGTGGGGTGTCGACCGCGCCCGGGCGATGGCAACAGGCGCCTTGCCTTTGCCGGAAACCCGTCTGCAGCGGCGCCAGGCATGAAAAAGCCCGGCCTATGCGGGCCGGGCTCTGGTAAGGGTGCGAACCCTCAATTCAGCGGTTCGATCACCTTGACTGCCTGCTGCTCACGGGCAGCGGGCCATTCTTGTTGCAGAGTCTGCAGCACGCGGCCAACGAATTCGGTGTCGGCGGCGGCTTTCTTGCCGACGTAGCCTTGGCCACGGCGGTAGACCTTGAAGCGGGCACGCATGCTGGGCAGGTGCTCTTCAAATTCATCTTCGACGGTGTTCGGTGGCAGGCGGTCGAGGCGCACTTCACCGGTTTGGCTAACCCACAGCAAATGGTCGTCAAGGCTGTCCTTGCGCACGGCGAACAGCTGGGCCAATTGGTCGATAGTCGGATTGTTGTTCAAGTTCATCATAAAGCCCCCATTACCCATTCATAGGTGATTTTCACAGTTGGCGCTATCACGGTGTAGCGCACTACAAAGGCTGCTACAGCAGCATCGCAACAGGGGCTTTCTCACGCTGCCTTTTGGACAGTTTCCCTCTCCACGGACGGCCTGCGTTACCGCGCAGGCCGTCTGGAACACCCTTGCCACCGCTCCCGATCGGGGAGACGGCTTCATCATGCCCAAGCGCGATGAACGGCGTCAACCATTTTGTAGTGAATATTTTTGCTCACTACATTCTGTCGTTTTGTCCGACAATCAACGCGAGCGTTATAAGCCGGAAAGGATGTCGAAGGCGGCTTGCACCCGCGCCTGGTTGGGGTAATTCCGATTGGCCAGCAGCACGACTGCCAGCTGTTCTGCCGGCACGAACGCGGCGTACGCGCCGAAGCCGTTGGTGGCGCCGGTCTTGTTGTACCAGGCTGCCGGTAGCGCGGGCAGGGCCGGCTGCAAGCGAGTGGTGGCCTGCGGTTCGCGGATCAGCCGTGGGCTGTTGCCATCGATCAGTGTGCTCAGCGTGACCGGGTAGGGGTAGCGTTCCCAGCCCAGGCCTTGCGTCATGGCGCCAACCTGGAAATAGCCCTGCTGGGTAATGGCGGTGGCTTTCACCAGGGCCGGTGGCAGGCCCTGCGGCTGCATGTGCAACCGCACATAGCGCAGCAGGTCGCTGGCGCTGGTTTTGATGCCGTAGGCCTCATCGGCGTAAGGGCCGGGCCCTACACGCACCGGCTTGTCGTCGGCGTCATACCCTTGGGCATAAAGCCCCTGGGCGCTGGCCGGAACCCGAAGGTAAGTATTTTTCAGGCCCATCTTCGTCAGCAGGCCCTCACTCATCAGCGTGGAAAACGGTTGATGCTGCGCACGGGCAGCCAGGTCACCGAACAACCCCAGGCTGGGGTTGGAGTAGCAGCGCTGGGTGCCAGGTTTGGCGCGAGGTTGCCAGTGGCGGAAGAAATCGACTACCTGCTGCGGTGTTTGCACGGTGTCGGGGAACTGCAGTGGCAGGCAGTCGGCACTATAGGCGCCCAGGTCCAGCACCGTCGCGTCGCCGATGGGGACGCCGGCCAGTGCCGGGTGATAGCGCTTGGCCGGGGCCTCGAGGTCAAGCTTGCCCTCGGCGCTGGCAAGCGCGGCCAGGGTGGCAGTGTAGGTCTTGCTCAGCGAACCGATTTCGAACAGCGTATCGCGGCTGACCGGTACGTTGTTGGCCTTGCTGGCCACACCGTAACTGAAGTAATGCGCGTGGTCGCGTGCATAGATGGCCACAGCCATGCCGGTGATGCCTTGTTCCTGCATGAGCGGGCGGATGATCTGGTCGACCTTGGCCTGTAACTGGTCGTCGGCCTGGGCGCTGGCATGGCCCAAGGCAAGGGTAATGGCGGCTGCAAGTGCAGCCAGACGTGGGCGGAGCATGGAGAGTCCTTTTTGTGGAACGTGTCCGTTGAGCGATACCGCTCGGGGTTCCGGCGTTAGCGACGGAGAGCCAAAGACCTTATCGTCTGCCCAGCCACCATGACAAGATGGATACAGTGATGAAGTATTTGCGCATGTTATTTGACAATTTCACCTTGGCCTTGCTCGGTGTAGTACTCATCGCCACCGTGCTGCCTTGCGCGGGTGATGGCGCGGTGTTTTTCGGCTGGCTGACCAACCTGGCCATCGGCCTGTTGTTCTTCCTGCATGGCGCCAAACTGTCGCGTGAAGCCATCATTGCCGGTGCCGGCCACTGGCGCCTGCACCTACTGGTGTTCTCCTGTACTTTCGTATTGTTCCCACTGCTGGGCCTGGCGTTCAAACCTCTGTTCGTACCGCTGGTGGGTAACGAGCTTTACCTGGGCATTCTGTACCTGTGTGCCTTGCCTGCAACCGTGCAGTCGGCCATTGCCTTTACCTCGCTGGCCCGCGGTAACGTGCCGGCCGCCATCTGCAGCGCGGCGGCCTCCAGCCTGCTGGGTATCTTCCTCACCCCGTTGCTGGTGATGTTGCTGCTGGGTGCCAGTGGTGATACAGGTTCCGGCCTGGATGCGGTGTTGAAGATCACGTTGCAGCTGCTGGTGCCGTTCGTTGCCGGGCAGGTCGCGCGACGCTGGATCGGTGCCTGGGTCAAGCACAATGCGCGCTGGCTCAAGGTGGTGGACCAGGGTTCGATCCTGCTGGTGGTGTACACCGCCTTCAGTGAGGCCGTGGTTACCGGGCTGTGGCACACCGTATCGGCGCAGCACCTGGCGGGGTTGTTCGTAGTGTGCGCAATTCTGCTGGCAGTGGTGCTGTTTGGCACCCGCTTGCTTGGCAAGGCGCTGGGCTTCGACCTCGAGGATCGCATCACCATCCTGTTTGCCGGCTCCAAGAAAAGCCTGGCTACGGGTGTGCCCATGGCCCAGGTGTTGTTCGTGGGCAGCGGCATTGGCGCGATGATTCTGCCGCTGATGCTTTTCCACCAGATACAGCTGATGGTGTGTGCTGTGCTGGCACAGCGTTATGCCAGCCGCGAGCAGGAGGTGGAGGCTTCGGCGGTGTCGTGAGCGCCTTTACGTTCCCATTAGATACACTGTTGGCGGTCAAGCTTTTCTGCGGTGCTCAGCGCTGAAAAGCTTGGTCGTATTAAATGGTTG
Source organism: Pseudomonas sp. KCJK9058 (assembly GCF_046230975.1). Taxonomy (NCBI): domain Bacteria; kingdom Pseudomonadati; phylum Pseudomonadota; class Gammaproteobacteria; order Pseudomonadales; family Pseudomonadaceae; genus Pseudomonas; species Pseudomonas sp. KCJK9058. The sequence continues at coordinate 7,611 of NZ_JBJJLR010000005.1, read as the reverse complement.
ATGGCCGCGAAGAGGCCGGGCCTGCTGGCCAATCTCCACTCGTCGTTCACCGTTGCCGCCGCTACCGTATTCGCGGGTAAACCCGCTCCTACACCTGATCGGGGGTGGACACACATTGGTGATGGGGTGCAGGCCGTCGTGTAGGAGCGGGTTTACCCGCGAAAGGGCCGGGCCTGCTGGCCAATTCCCACCCGCCGTTCACCGTTGCCGCCGCCACCGTATTCGCGGGTAAACCCGCTCCTACACCTGATCGGGGGTGGACACACATTGGTGATGGGGTGCAGGCCGTCGTGTAGGAGCGGGTTCACCCGCGAAAGGGCCGGGCCTGCTGGCCAATTATCACCCGCCGTTCACCGTTGCTGCCGCTACCGTATTCGCGGGTAAACCCGCTCCTACCACGGTTCGCGCGAACGGCTGAATGTTGCGCTGGGCAAGACCTGCACTGTCGATGTGGAACGCTATGCCTGCGATCAGCGGGCCAGGCCTGAACGACGCTCGCGCAGCGCCTTGTCGACTTCGGCCTCGATCTTGTAGGCCGGCGCCTCCAAGTCGTCGTAGTTACGCGTATAGCGTCGGGCAAACGCCTCCACGCCCAGCTCCTGATACTGCTGCACATGCTTGAGTTCGTGCGCCCACAAGGCCACGTTGTCCTCGGCATCGGCGGCCCGGCGGAAGATGATCGTGTCGATCAGTGTAACGGCGTTCACATCGGGGTTCTGCAATAGCGCATTGGCTGCGCTCATCTGTTGCTCATCCCCCACCCGGAAGCGCGCTGCGTCGAGCACGGCAAAGTCATACCAAGGTTCAAGCTGCGCCCGAATATGCAACGGAATCGGCTGCACACCGCTGGCCGTGGCTTCGTCGCGGGCCTGGCGCAAGGCGTAGGTCAGGCTGGACGAGGCCAAGACCTCCACATCCTCGAGGATCTGCCCGGCCTGGCCTGGGTCGATCGGGGCGCAGAAGCAGCCCATCAGGCACACTTGATACTGCCCAGGCGGGCAGGCCTGTTCGGCAAGCGCAGGGAGGGCCAATAGCAAACCCAGCAGGGCACTAGTCCGTCTCATGCAGGGCCTGTTCGACAAACTGGCGGCTGGCGCCCAGTACCTGCGCCTGCACGCTTTCACTGGCCAGCATGCGCCCGACCAGCAATGCCCCTACGCACTGGCTGATCAGCACCCAGGCCAGCTGCTCATCCTCCAAGGTTGTGCTCCAGGCCCGGTGCAGTTCTACCAGCCAGTGCTCAGCCACTTCATGCACCGGCATGTCGGCCCGGGCGATTTCCACACCCAGCGGCGGCAGCGGGCATCCACCTTCGGCATTGCGCAGGTGGGCCAGGCTCAGGTACTGCTGCAGGCAGCGGCCCAGGCGTTCGCGGTTGGCGCCTTGGCAAGCCAGGCGTGCCAGGGGGCTGTTGCTCAGCTCCTGGCGTACCACCTCGGTAAACAGGTCGTCCTTGGACGGGAAGTGGTTGTAGAAGGCTCCGCCGGTCAGGCCGATCGCTTTCATCAACCCGGCCACGCCGGTGCTGGCAAAACCCCCGCGTTTGGCCAGCGCGCCGCTGCTGGCCAGCAACCGTTCGCGGGTTTGCTGTTTGTGTTCGTTGGAATAGCGCATTCACATGCCTCGGCAGACAGGCTTGACGATGACCGCGATCATAGCATAGCGTTCGTTTACTAAACGATCATTTACCCATGGAGGCAGGCATGTCAGAACAACAAAAAGTCGTGCTGGTGATCGGGGCGGGCGACGCCACTGGCGGCGAGATCGCCAAGCGCTTTGCGCGTGAGGGCTATATTGCCTGCGTAACCCGGCGCCAGGCCGACAAACTGCAGCCGCTACTGGAGGAAATACACGCCGCTGGCGGCCAGGCCTACGGTTTTGGCTCTGATGCGCGCAAGGAAGAGGAGGTGACCGCGCTGGTAGAGACTATCGAGCGTGATATAGGTCCGATTGAGGCATTTGTCTTCAATATCGGTGCGAATGTGCCGTGCAGCATTCTCGAGGAAACCCCACGCAAGTACTTCAAGATCTGGGAAATGGCCTGCTTTGCCGGTTTCCTCACCGCGCAGGCGGTGGCCCGGCGCATGGTTCAGCGTGAGCGCGGCACCCTCCTGTTCACCGGCGCTACAGCCGGTACCCGCGGCGCAGCCGGTTTTGCCGCCTTTGCCGGTGCCAAGCATGGCTTGCGTGCCCTGGCACAGAGCATGGCGCGCGAGTTGGGGCCACGCAACATCCATGTCGCCCACGTGGTGGTGGACGGAGCCATCGACACGGCCTTCATCCGTGACAGCTTCCCCGAGCGTTATGCCCTCAAGGACCAGGATGGCATCCTTGACCCGGCGCACATTGCCGACAGTTACTGGTTCCTGCACGCCCAGCCCCGCGATGCCTGGACGTTCGAGCTGGACCTGCGCCCCTGGATGGAACGCTGGTAAACCCCCGTTAACACGCAAGGACCGTCACCATGCACACGTCTGTCGATTTCTTTTTTGACCTGGGCAGCCCGGCCAGCTACCTGGCCTGGACCCAACTGCCGAACCTGTGTGCCCGCCACGGCGCTACGCTGCGCTACCGGCCAATGCTGCTTGGCGGGGTTTTCCAGGCTACCGGCAATGCTTCGCCGGCCATGATCCCTGCCAAAGGGCGCTACATGTTCACCGACCTGGCACGCTTTGCCCAACGCTACGGTGTGCCGTTCGGGATGCCGCCGGGCTTTCCGGTCAATACCCTGACTTTGATGCGCGGCGTGACAGGTACCCAGTTGCATTCACCGGATCGGTTCGAGGCATTGCTATCTGCGCTGTTCACTGGGCTGTGGGTACAGCGCCGCAACCTGAGCGACAGCGCTGTGCTGAATGAAACACTCGTGCAGGCAGGCTTCGACCCGCAGGTTTTTCATGCCCTGGCCGCTGACAGCGAAGTAAAAGCTGCGCTAAAGCAGGCGACCGAGGCCGCTGTGGCGCGCGGGGTGTTTGGCGCGCCCACCTGTTTTGTCGGTGATGGCATGTTCTTCGGCCAGGACCGCCTGGACTTTGTCGAGGAGGCGCTGCGTCAGGGGGCCAGCAGCCTCTCCAGCTGAGTGCGCTCCCACAGGCTGAGCAGGTCGGTGGGGTTGGTGCCATAGCGCTGCCAGTGCTCGAGCCCGGCCTGTTCGCCGCCGGGGGCTTGGCAATGAACGCAATGCGCCAAGCCTTCAGTATCCAAGGCCAACGTCAGTTGCCAGCCCTGGATACCGACATCGACCAAGCCACCCTCGCGGCGTGCAGCCACCTCAAGGTGGTGCACACCAAGGGCCACATTACGCAGGCACTGATAGACATCCCGGGCGCTCAGTGAAGGTCTGTGCGTCAAGATCAGAAATTCGCCGGCGTGTTGGCGCTGATGATCTCGGCCTCATCCGGGCCGATGTTCTTGAAACTGTGCGGCAGGGTCGTGGGGATGTAGTAGCCGTCGCCCGAATTGAGGACGCTGACCTGGCCGTCGACCCACAGCTCGACGGTGCCACGGGTGACCAACCCGCATTCTTCGCCTTCAGCGTGCACGATCGGCTCGCCAGAGTCGGCGCCGGGTGCGTACAGCTCACGCAGCATGCGCATTTGGCGGCCTTCGACGCTGGCGCCGACCAGCAGCATGCGCAGGCCATTGCGGCCCAGGTCGGGTTGTTCGCCACCACGGAATACGTAGCGTTCCTCACGCACCGGCTCGTCGAAGCTGAAAAACTCCGCCAGGCTCATGGGGATGCCCTCGAGCAGTTTTTTCAGGGAGCTGACCGAAGGGCTGACGCGATTCTGCTCGATCTGCGAGATCGTCGAATTGGTCAGCCCGCTGCGACGGGCCAGTTCCCGTTGGGAGAGGTTGTTGCGTTCACGCACCAGTTTGAGTCGCGTCCCCGTGTCCATAGCCGCCTTGTAATCAGAGGTGTCAATAATAATGAGCGATGCGCATTAAAACACACTCTGCGCCCTTGCGCGCTGTGCTTCTCAAACCCGCTGCTCACGCGGCATTGGCCACAGCCCGACCAGCAGCAACAGCACGGCCACGGCCAGGAATGGCAAGCGCGGATCAAGGGCATACACCAAGGTACCGGCGAGCGGCCCGATCACCGCGCCCATGCCTTGGGCGGCGCCAATGGAGCCGGCCGTGGCGCCTTGTTCGGAGGCCTGCATGGCATTGGCCGCCAGTGCCGAAAACGCCGGGAAGACGAAGCCCATGCCGGCCGCCGCAACAAAATAGCAAGCCCACAGCCAGGGGGCCGTGGTGGCCAGCGAGCCACAGGCAAAGCCCAGTGCCGATACCGTGGCACCCACCCGGATCATCTTCAGCGGTGGCCACTCCAGTTGGCGCAGTATCACCTGGGCCAGCATCAGTGCCACACCCACGGTGGTCAGGGCGATGCCAGCCGCCTGGGCCGCTTCGGCAGGGCCCAGATGCAAGCGGTCAAGGGCAAAGAAACCGACGATGATCTGCGACACGGTCACGCTGAGCATGGCGCTGAATGCCACCAGCAGCGGCCTGCGCAGGCGCGGGTCGTTCAGCCGCACCGGGCTGGGGGCGTGGCTGTGCGGCAGCGCCTGTGGTTTGAGGGTGAAAAACAGCACGAGGAAGGCAGTGGCCGGCAGCAGCGACATGATATGGAACGGCAGGCTCAGGCTGTGCCGCGCCAGCAGTGCGGCCAGCGCCGGCCCGACCACCAGACCGACGGCGTTGGCTGCCCCCAGTGAAGCCATGGCCCGCGCACGGCGTTGCGGCTCGACATGGTCGGCGATCAGCGCATTGCAGCCTACCGGGATGGCGGCATAAAAGGCGCCGATGCAACCACGCGCGATCATCAGGCCGATGAACGCCAAGGTCGCCCCCGGCATCCAGCGCAGTGCGCCCTCGACGAACAGGCACAGCAGCCAGTAGGCCAGGGTGAAGCCGGCGCTGCCCAGCAGCAGGATGCGCCGGCGGCCCAAGCGGTCTGCCGCGCGGCCCCAGGGCCGGGCCAGCAGCACCCAGACCACGCCGGCCACGGTCACGGCGGCGCCGGCTTGCCAGGTGGCCATGCCAAGCTGGCGGGCTATCGGGCCGATCAGGGCGACGAACGCCATCATCGACATGGTGCAGGCCATGTTGGCCAGCAACAGCGGGCGCAGGCTCAGGGTGCTGGCAGGCAGAAGGGTTGCAGGATCCTTTGCGACGTTCATGGGCAGTCCAGGGCAGAGTGGCAAACAAAACCGATATTATTAGGAATCATTATCGATTGTGGAACCCCGTGCTGCTACCGTTCACTCGCTGCGGTGCAAGGGGCCAGGCCACATGCTACGCAACACACCGTCACGGCGCACCCACGCATGCATCAAAGCGGCCCCTACATGCACCAGCACCGTGGCGAACAGCAGGTAGCCGGCCCAGCCATGGGCCTGGCGCAACACAGCATATAGCTGCAGGTTGTGGGGGGCGATGGCGGGCAAGCCGAGCGGGCGCGGGTAATCGCCTGCCGACAGCATGGCCCAGCCCAGCAGCGGCATGGCCAGCATCAGGCCATAAAGCAGCAGATGCGAGGCTCCGGCGGCCCAGCGCTGCAGTTTTGGCAGATCGTTAGGCAGGGGCGGGTGAGGTAGGGTCAGGCGCACAGCAATGCGCAGTACCACCAGCACCAGCAGGGCCAGCCCGGTGGCCTTGTGCAGGCTGATCAGCACCGGGTGGCGTAGCGACAGGTCGGCGACCATGCTCACGCCGATGAACAGCATGGCCAGAATCAGCACGGCCATCAGCCAGTGCAACAAGCGGGCGAAAGGGTGGAAGGCTTGAGGTTTCATGGCTTGGCTCCGGTGCTGAGCGATTCGCGGCTACGGCGGTTGAACGATTCCGAATAGGCGGCCGAGCGGGCGGCGAGGATCGGGTCGGCCGATGCCTCTATACCGCGCGGCAGGATCAGCGGGTCGAAGTTGAGGTCGCGGCAGGCCCCTTGCTCGGGGGCGTCTACCTGTTCCAGTACCAGAGTGCCAGCGTCCACGCTGCGACGCTCGGCGGGCCACGGCCGGGCAGGGTCGTCCACGGCATCGCCAGGTTCGGCCAGTACCAGGCGCAGCGTCCAGCGCAACGGGCCTTGGGCAAGGCGCTGCTGCAAGTCGTGTTGCAGGAATTGCTTGTCATCAACCTGCGCGGGTAATGCCGCAAATGCAGTTTGTGGCTCGAGCTGCCAACGCACCGGGTGGGCCGCACCCGCTGCGTCGATCAGGTGGAAGGCATTGATACTGTGGTACTGCGTGTTGGCGAAGCTGTCGCTGGGTTTGTAGCCCGCCGCCCATTGGCGAAACGCCGCGCTTTCCGGGTGAGCGGCGAAGAACGCCTGCAGCTTGCCAGGGTCCGGTTTGCCGGTTGCCGGGTCTGGTGCGCTCGCCAGTACTTGCTGGTAGAACCCTTGCGGCGTGCTCACTGCCAGCACCGGAGGGTTGTTCATGCCGGTCCGCCAGACCTGGCCATCGTCGGTGCTTAGCTCAATCGCCAGGCTGCGTACGGGTATACCCGTATCCGGGGCGAACGGGTTCGCGCCGCCGATGGCAAAACGGCCCACCACCGGCACCCGTTGCTGGCTGAAGGCGCGCGCCGTGGACAGGTTGGCGGCCTGCCCGCTGGCCTGGAAGTAGCCGCTCACGCACAAGCCCTTGGCGTGGTTCTTGCGGTAGCCGGGGTAATGCCCGGCCTGGGCTTCGAAGGTGTCGATGATGCGCTGTGGCGTCAGCCGGGGTTCGCCGAGCCAGCCAGCGGCATAGGCAAAGCCGGCACCTGCGGCCAGCAGCACGCCGCCAATGGCGGCCAGGCGCAAGGCTTTGGCCGAGCCGTGCAAGGGTGTGTTCATGGTCATCGTCCGGTTCAGTGAAGGTGCCAGTACGACGTGTCAGAGAAAAAGTTATTCCCTCATCGGGAATAGAATGTGTTCACAGGCGTCTGCCCTTTACACTGACAACCCCAGAGGCCGGGACCTAGCCATGCATGATTTGGACGACCACCAGTGGCGTGAGCTGCTGGCCCGCCTGCGCCGCTTTGCCGTGTGGCTGACCCGTGAGCCGGGCAGCGCCGACGACCTGGTGCAGGCCACGGTCGAGCGGGCCCTGAGCCGTCGCGACCAGCAACGGGACGCTGATGCCCTGCGTGCCTGGCTGTTCACCATCCTTTATCGACAGTTCCTCGACGGTAAGCGCCGCGAGCGATTGCATGCGCGCTGGTTGTCCTGGTTCGGCCGTAACGAGCACGACGATGAGCCGGTCGGTGACAACCTCGAAACCATCGTCCTGGCACAGGCCGACCTGCAGGCGTTTGCCCGGCTGACGGCGGAGCAGCGTGCCTTGTTGTTGCTGGTCAGCATCGAAGGCTTGAGTTACAAGGAGGCCGCCCAGGCCTTGGGCATCCCCATCGGCACTGTGATGTCGCGCCTGTCGCGCGCGCGCAATGCCTTGCGCGAACTGACCGAGGGCAACCCCCAGCCCCCGGCCTTGCGGAGACTGAAATGAAGCGCCTGATCCCCAGCGATGACGAATTGCACGCTTACGTCGATGAGCGCCTGGAACCTGTGCGCCGGGCCGAAGTGCAGGCCTGGCTGGCGGCCAACCCGCAAGCTGCGGCACG